>JAGLOF010000129.1 GCA_023139105.1 bacterium | reverse complement strand
CCCACGTGGGTGGGGATGAACCGGGGTTTGCGGACTTCGCCCGTGATTTTGCGTGATATTCCCCACGTGGGTGGGGATGAACCGGAGCGATAAGCGAACGATGTGTAGTGATATTAATATTCCCCACGTGGGTGGGGATGAACCGGTGCCGGCTGCCAAGACTGAAGGTGGCAAACCATATTCTCCGATCGCCTCCGACATCCGTCGGGGGCGTTATTTGGGAGGGATATGTATACCGTTGGGCGGGGCGGTTGGGAAGATATAGCCATACCATGTAGATTTAAGGAGGATGTTTGCAGCGATATAAACTCATTCCTGAAAAGAGACCATTTTATTTTTGTACATGCACAGTTGTTGAATGGCAGTGCATATTTACACAAGAAAAATATTTCAAGGTCATAGTTGACAGCATAAATTATTGCAGAGAAAACAAAGGCCTGTATTTGTATGGTATGGTAATCATGTTAAACCATTTTCATATGATCGTTTCAACCCGGGAAGGAGTTGTGCTTTCCAATGTTATACGGGATTTTAAACGGCATACATCCACAAAAACAGGTGAGATGCTTATAGCTGATAATAAGAAAAACATTCTGTATCATTTACAAAAAGCTGCTGAAAAACAAAAGAGTAAGATTAAAATATGGCAGGATGAATATCATCCTGTGGCTCTTTATTCTCGAAAATGGCTAAATGAGAAAATGAACTACATTCATTACAATCCGGTTAGAAAAGGATATGTATTGAACCCGGAAGATTGGAAATATAGTTCTGCAAGATATTGGCTGAACGGTCATGATGAGATCATTCAGCTTGATTTGTAACAATTGTAGTTGATATGGCTATTCACCCAGCCCCACCCTGCGGGATACATATCCCTCCCCAGTGAAGCCCATGATAGATATCAAGGGCTATCGGATAATGCTTGCAACAAGTCTGTCGGTCCCCGAATGCTTCTATCGGGAATGGGTGTGGAGGAGTAGTGGCTGGGGCCCTGCGGAGCAGAATCTTAATAACGGGTATAATGGACGAAGACCCCGGCTAGGAGATTGCCGGGGTGACATGTAGGGGGGGCTAGATCACCACGGATAGTGTTTTTATGATCGCAGCTAATCACTGGATTTACAGATCAACTATAAATATAGATAGGAGTTGATAGATGGTACATATAGCTGAAATAAAAAAGGAAATTGAACAATTACCTAAACAGGAATATGTTAATTTAAGGCAGTGGTTCGCTGAAAAGGACTGGAATATATGGGATAAACAAATTAAGGCGGACTCAGATTCAGGAAAATTAGACTTCCTGGCTAAAGAAGCTCTACAGGAAAAGGACAATACTAATTTGAAGGCTTTGTAGATGCATAGGACATGTTCCGTTTAATCAGGGGGAAGGTATAGTGAGGGACAGGGTTATAGGAAGAGCTATTTTATTCATGCTTGACAATTTTATACTTGTACTGTATATTGTACATGTACAATTTATTGACTTTTTTTGGAGGATAGGTGTATGCGTGCAATTTCTTATACAACGGCAAGAAATAATCTTGCGAGTACAATGAAACAGGTTTGTGAAGATCATGCACCCGTTATTGTTACCCGTAAAAAAAATGAATCTGTAATAATGATGTCACTCGATGACTATGAATCCCTGAGCGAAACAGCATATCTTATGCAGTCACCCAAAAATGCCAGACGACTGATGGACTCAATTGAAGAACTTGATACAGGTATGGGTACAGAGAAAGAGCTTATTGAATGAAGCTTGTATTTTCTGAAAATGCCTGGGCCGATTACCTTTATTGGCAAAAGAATGACCAGAAGATGTTGAAACGAGTAAATAATCTTATCAAGGATATTAAGCGGAATAAGTTTGAAGGATTGGGAAAGCCTGAGCCGCTCAAACACACTCTTTCCGGGTATTGGTCGAGAAGAATAAGCAACGAACACCGGATTGTATATAAAATCGAAAATAATTCTGTTTTTATAGCACAGCTTCGATATCATTATTGATTCTGGAAGTCACTGATCGCCGCCGACATCTGTCGGAGGCGTTTCAGACGATTGCGAGTCCGATAGCGATATCGATCAACCGAGCCTTGATTGGTTGATATACTTTATCCACATGATTATTGGATTACCTCCGATCGCCTCCGACATCCGTCGGGGGCGTTATTGGGGAGGGATATGTATCCCGTTGGGTGGTGTGGCAGGGAAAATAGAAGAGCAATTAAGAATGCTGAATTATGAATTATGAATCAAAAGAATAGCCGGTACTGGTTCTTAATTCAAAATTCACCATTCACAATTCATCATTCTCTTTAATAACAATAGCCCTTACAACTAAAAATGTAAGGGCCATTGTCATGTTTTGGACTTAAACCTGTTATACAGAAATCATCTTTTCTTCAGTACTCACTGCCTTTTCAATAGAATTAATAATCTTACTGATTGTTGCTTTACCAATTATTTCATCATTAACCCTGGCATTAGGCGCAGTATGGCAACGTTCCATGCAGAAAGTTGCTTCAATTTTAACCTTATCCTTCCAAGGCTTGCCTTCAACAGCTTTCATCAATGATTTCAGAAGATCCTGAGAACCTTTTAGGTAGCAGCCTGTTCCAACACAGATTTTGATTTCCACAAAAGCATCATCGCCATTAAAAAGAGAAATAGCATCGTTGACCGTTCGTTTACGTGATTTGTATCCGCGATGCAAGAGATCATGAGCGGCTTCACTACCGGGAATTTCAAGCAGATCCTTGTAGATTTTTTGAATAAAGGGATTCTCCCCGGCACTTGAGAGAGGAGAGGTGTTGTCGGCATCCTCAATGCCCTGGCAACGACAGGCCACAGCATTGTGATTATCAGATACAGGCTGACCAGCACCGCCAATGCAGCCGCCGGGGCAGGCCATGATTTCAATAATATCCCAGTCGGCCTTACCGGCCTGTACCAGATCCGCTGCTTTACGCGCGTTTTTCAATCCGTGAACCACAGCAAGTTTTAATGTGGAATCGTCAAGTGCTACTTCAACCTGTCTTAT
The DNA here is from genome assembly GCA_023139105.1 of bacterium. Taxonomy (GTDB): domain Bacteria; phylum Zhuqueibacterota; class QNDG01; order QNDG01; family JAGLOF01; genus JAGLOF01. The sequence goes on along the minus strand of JAGLOF010000129.1, from coordinate 7,196 downwards.
TCCATTTCCATCAAAAGATTTGAATTCGATATTTCGTAATTGTTTACCACATAGTTTTTCCGTTGAATAACGTAGTACGGCTTCACTTACGCCGCCAGATTTGCCAAAAATAACGCCGGCACCTGTAGAGAGTCCAAAGGGCATGTCCATGGCTTCGGATGTTATATCCTTATATTTGAGCCCCGTTTCTTTGATCATCTTGCCCAGTTCCTGTGTAGAGATGACAGCGTCCACTTCACGGCGTCCATCGTTTATAAATTCCGGCCGGGCCGCTTCTGCTTTCTTGGCAGTACATGGCATAACAGCCACTATATAAAGTTTTTCCGAAGCAATGTTTAATATTCCAGGTAGTTGTTCTTTGGCCATGGCACCAAACATCTGCTGTGGAGATTTGCATGTGGAGAGATTGGGAAGCAAGTCAGGATAATACTGTTCTGCAAACTGTACCCATGCTGGACAGCAAGATGTGAATATTGGCAGATTCTCATTTTTTTCTTTACGTTTGAGAAATTCATTGGCTTCTTCAATGACTGTGAGATCTGCAGAAAAAGCAGTGTCATATACTTGATTAAATCCCAGGCGGCGCATGGCTGCTGTAATTTTCCCGGTTGTGACTTCACCGGGTGCCATAGCAAAAAGTTCTCCCAGAGCCACGCGAACTGCAGGGGCAACCTGAGCAACTACAGTGATTTCAGGATCTCCAAGTGCTTTCCAGACCTGATCTGTCTCGCTTTTTATGGTCAATGCACCAGTGGGGCAGACAGCAACACACTGGCCGCATCCTACACACTCAACATCAGCCAGATCCAGACCGAAGGCGGGCTGAACAGAACAATCTTTTCCCCGATGTGCAAAGTCAATGGCACCGATTGACTGCACTTCAGAACAGTATCTGACACAGTCGCCGCAGAGCACGCATTTATCCGGATCTCGTACAAGGCTTGGGCTGGAGAGATCGCGCGGTGTATTCTTTTCTTGTTTCTTGAATCGTATCTCATCAATTCCCAGCTGTGCGGCCAGGCTGCGCAGCTTACAGGCATCAGATTTATCACATGTGGGGCATGTCATATCGTGGTTGGCCAGAATCAGTTCCACGGCAATTTTTCTTATATTCCGGATCTCTTCGGTATGGGTCAAAATTACCATGCCGGCCTTGGGCGGTGTGGAACACGCTGCTTGAATGCCTCTGCCCTCAACGTCTACCAGGCAGAGCCGGCAGGCACCGTATACACTAAGGTCTGAGTGATAACAAAATGTAGGGATGTCAATTCCACTTTTACGGATCAGTTCCAGCAGATTGCGCTCGCCTTCAATGGCCACAGGATGCCCATTGACGATGACAGTATTTTTATCATTATTTTTCATGATATTCTCCTATGTTATAGCATTGAATTTGCAGGCATCGATGCAGACACCGCAGGATATGCAACGGGCTTCATCGATGACATAGGGCTGGCGCGGCTGGCCGCTGATGGCATCCACCGGGCATTTTTTTGCACAGAGACCACAACCTTTACAAGCATCAGCGTCAATGAAAGGTTTGCTCAATGCCTTGCACTGACGAGTGGGGCAGGTCTTGTGAATAACATGGGCTTCCCATTCGTCAGTGAAAAGATCCATGGCAGAAAGAATGGGATTTGGCGCAGATTTGCCCAAACCGCAGAGTGAGCCTTTCTGTACGGCATGACCCAGTTCCTTCAGGAGATCCAGAGTCCTCATTGTGCCACGTCCTTCGATGATATCATCCAGGAGATTGAGCATTTGTCTGGTTCCTTCACGGCAGAGCACACACTTGCCGCAGGATTCATTCTGAGTGAACTGCATGAAAAATCTGGCGATCTTGACCATACAGGTATCCTGATTCATGACTACCAGGCCGCCTGAGCCAACCATGGCACCGATCTTGATGAGAGAGTCAAAGTCCAGCGGTAGATCCAGATGAGCCTCGGTGAGACAGCCGCCGGAGGGGCCGCCAATCTGAACGGCCTTGAATGCCTTATCATCTATATTACCCTGTCCGTTAGTTACTCCGCCACCGATATCAAAGATGATCTTGCGCAGTGTAGTGCCAAAAGGAACTTCAATCAAACCGGTATTTACCACATGGCCGGTGAGGGCGAAAGACTTGGTACCCGGAGAATTTTCTGTTCCTGTCCGGCGGTATGCCTTGGCACCGTTCCGGATAATCATGGGTACACAGGCCAGTGTTTCAACGTTGTTTATTACTGTTGGCTTGCCGTGCAGGCCTTTCTCTGCTGTGCGCGGTGGTTTGGGACGGGGCATGCCGCGGTGGCCTTCGATACTGGCAACCATGGCACTGGCCTCACCGCAGACAAATGCACCTGCGCCCTCTTTAATATGGATGTCAAATGATTTCCCCGTACCAAAGATATCGTGTCCCAATATGCCCTTCATCTTGGCATCGGCCACAGCCTTGCGCAGCCGCGCTACAGCCAGGGGATACTCCATGCGGACGTAGACATAGCCCTTGTCTGCACCAATGGCGTGCCCGCCAATGATCATTCCCTCAATGACTGAGTGAGGAGTACCTTCCAATACGGAGCGGTCCATGAATGCGCCGGGATCACCTTCATCACCGTTGCAGATGATATATTTTTGAGGCTCAGCCTGCTTGCGGGCAAGGTCCCATTTGCGGCCGGTGGGAAAACCGCCGCCGCCCCGTCCGCGTAGTCCTGAGTCCGTCATGACCTTACAGGTCTCTTCAGGCGTCATCTTTATCAGCGCATTATACGCCGCCTGATACCCGCCGTCTGCAATAAATTCGTTGATATCCTGGGGATCGATGCGCCCGCAGGCATTTAGTACTTCGCGCTGCTGTTGTGCGTAGAAAGGAATTTCATCACAGCCTTTGCAATGCCGTTTTTCAACGGGCGTTGTGTAGAGGAGCCGGACAATGGTGTCGTTATCAATAATGGTCTGATCCACAATCTCAACCACGTCTTCTATCTTGACAAGGGTGTAGAGCAGGCCGTCTGGTTCAATGGTGATCAATGGCCCCATCTGACAGAAGCCCTGGCAGCCGCTTGTGGAGACCAATATGGCATCTTGCGGAGCATTGGCTTTCACTTCAGTGTGTACAGTCAGGCCTCGTGCTGTGAGAACTTTGACAAGTTCATCGTGTATTTTTATGGCACCGTTGGCCACACAACCTGTGCCGGCACAGAGCATTATACGGCGGCTGTAGCGTTCCATGGCGGCATCAAAACTGTCTTTGATCAGCGTCAGATCCTGCTGAGATTTAACTGTCTGCATGATTGGCCTCCTTTACAGCAATTTCATCAATTATTTCAACAGCACGTTGTGCTGAGATCTGTCCATATACATCTTCATTTATCACCATAGCCGGTGCCAGTCCGCAGGCACCCAGACATGAGACAGTTTCCAGAGTAAAAAGTAAATCGCGTGTGGTGGTCTCTCCCTCTTTCAATTTCAATCGTTTGGTCAGTGCTTCCAGGATCGGTGTAGAACCTTTGACATGACAGGCAGTGCCGTCACAGATTTTGATGACAAATTTCCCCTTTGGCTCTAAAGCAAAGTGGCTGTAAAATGTGGCGACACCGTAGACATGGGCCGGTGAAAGGTTGAGTGAAGTTGCCACATACTGTAGAACAGGTTTGGGCAGATAGCGATATTCCTGCTGGATTACCTGTAGAATTGAGATTAATTTTTGAGGATTACGATTATGAGCATCCAGAATGGTACAGACTTTTTCAAACTGGCGCTCCGAGGTTACATTGTTTTGAGCGTTCAAATTCATGGATTTTTCTCCTCCAAATGTGCTCATATATATTGAATTTGCGTGGCCTTCAGATATCGCTTTTCCAGCAACGCAGCCATTTTTTTGATGATGTTTCGCCGGATCTCCAGATCTTCCGGCATTGCAGGGTCTTGATGCACTTCATTTATTCTCGTACCCACCAGGAACTTTATGATATCGCTGTCCATTAACAGTCTGCAGAGTTCGGACACTGCGTGATGGGCATTGGCTGCCGGCATATGGCCCGACTCCAGATGCCTGACCGTGGTAGCCAGAGTGATGATACCTTCGGTAGCCAGATCAATAGTTTCCAGCCGGGTAATAGGTGGTACATCGTCTGTCAAATGATCCAGATCCACGTATGCGTGAATGTTCAGCTCCCTGGCGATGATTGAGACCGTGGTACCGCCACAGACAACTTTTCGTCCGTCAAACTCAGCAACACGACGGGCCAGGCGTCTGTCGTTTTCCATGTCCACAGGAGGGCCGGTAACAACTATGAGTTTCCGCGGCTCCCTGAAATAGATCACGCCGCATGTGATATCATCTTTTGCTTTGAATTCATCCAGATCCAGGGCTTTGCGGCAGAGACGCCGTGAGAGTTTCCGTGCAGAAATCTCCACGTCATTCTCTATGGCCGCCTGCATGAAGTCTATCACGGGCGTAACTCCCCAGCCTAGTGGATGAGCGTCTGTGCCCATACCGGATTGTGTAATGCCGTCAGAGAAGATGGCGATACGGTCATCCTGCTGCCAGGTGAACGTTGTTGCACGCAATGTCTCGGTTCGAGCACCTTCTACCGGGATACTAATCAGTTGAGATGGCAGGTTAATTCGCTTATCATTACGCAGTAGAAAAAATGCAGGATTACCAAATTCAATAATTTGAGCCTGACCATTGCCGTGGATCAGGGCAATGGTAAATGTGGCATAGGCAATCCCCCGGACGCTACAGACAGGAAGCGTGGCCATGATACGGCGGGCAACCTGCTCTGGCTCCCATTGGTGGGCGATAAAATTAGCAGACATTACCGCCGTAAGGGTGGCCAGCACGTTGGCTTTGACGCCGGAGCCCATGCCATCAGACAAAACAGCGATGAGTCCGTCTTCGCCGTGCAGCTTACGGGAGAGAAAAACATCACCGGCAACAGTCTGTCCGTGCTTGTGAATCTGATAATGATCCACATCCATGAAGCAGGTGCCGCTCATGCGTCCTCCCGTGCACTGACAGTTTTAATCGGCTGCGGGGCGAAAGAATCTGTGATGGATTTCATGAGTATTTCAGTCTCCGAGGCATTTTCACCCAGGAGATAGGCAATCTGCTGTACAGTGGAGAGATGTTTTTCTACTACATTTTTTGCTTTTTCGATGATCATTTCCTTTTGCACGGCCGGTGCTGTCACATCACGGACAACTGCGCCAACCAGCCGGTGCGGCTCCACGGTGAAAATAGAGAGGCGAAGATAGCTGCTTCCCATCTTCACATCTTTTTCTACGATATCAGCACCATTGTCCAGAGCATGACGGAAGAGGTCGAAAAAAGGAAATACTTTGGGCAAAACAGCACCGGCAAGACCGGGATCTGCATCGAAAATAGTCTCAATGTCTCTTCCGCAGATTACAGCAAAGCGGCGGTTACAGTCCACAATTTGCAGTTTTTCATCGACTATAACCACGCCTGAGGGCATGGTGTTCATGAGAGCAGCGGCCTTGTTCTGGGCTAGTTTCTTCATGTATGTAACGCACATGGTCTTCTCAGCCCGTTGCTCCAGAAGTGCTGCAGCAAAGTCACGACAGTTGTCGTATCCGCAAGCTCCACAATTGACCTCGTCCTTGCGCGTGGGTTTGCCAATGGTTCGTAATGCTGCGTTAATGGCATTCTCATCCGGAATGTTTTGCATTATTTTTACTTGTTCAATGTCAAGATCTATGGTCATTGTATGTTGACGGGGATAATCCACAGAGCATGTCTCTGTATTGGCCAGAATGCTGTGCCGCTTCAACACCGTTGCACCGCTTTGACGGGATTTAGGGCCGTTGATGCAGCCGCCTTCGCAGGCCAGTAATTCAAGGAAATATGGACCTGATTCTGTGAGTTCATCGGGATTGATGCCGCTGAGTGCCTCTTTGATGGCTTTGAGCCCTGAGAAACTCATAAGACGCTGATGGTCCGCTGGGCATGATTTTTCAATAGTTGCAATCATGCCGCCGTCAACAGGATAGATTGTACCCTCCTGGGCATCACAAGGGAAAAATGATGGTGTATCAGTCGAATGTGGCATGGTTTCAGGATGAATATTATTTTCTTTCCACCATTGTCTCAGGTCATCAAAGGTCAGGGCAATATCAACCAGGTCAGGAAAATGATCTGCTTCATCTTTTTTGGCAATGCATGGGCCAATAAAAACAATGCCTGAATCAATCCCCATTTTTTCTTTTATTTCCTTGGCATGTGCAAGTAAAGGGGAGAGTAGGGGGGTGAAATAGGGGACGAATTCAGGGAACTCTCTTTTTATATAAAGAACCGCAGCGGGGCAGGCCGTAGAAATTAAAAGTGAGGATTCATTTTCAGCCAGAAGGCGTGCCACATGAGCGGAGACTTCCTGTGCTCCCAGTGCCGTCTCTGATACTGCATGGAATCCCAGAGCTTTAATACCGGCAACAATCTGTTCCCGTGTTAAATTTGGGAATTCACTGAGAAAGGAGGGAGCAAGAGAGACATATACTTTAGATTTTCTTTCAAGTAGGCGTTTGGTTCTGGCAATTTCATTGCGCACCTGTTTTGCGCCAACAGGGCAGACTGTGACGCAGTGGCCGCAAAGCACACAATGCTCACCCATAACACTGGCATGGCCGTTTTCAATTTTAATGGCTTTGACAGGACACTGGCGCAGGCATTTATAACAATCTTGACATTCGGCTTTTTCTGTATATATGGGCTGGAGTTTATTCATGGCTAGCTGATCCTGAATGGTGATCCAGTAAGTCAATTAAAGTGCTTGAATCAATATGTGTGTATAGTTTGCCGTTTATTGTAATAACCGGGCCGTTAGAGCATTGGCTGTTGCAAAGGCTACCCTTTAAAGATAATTTTATTTGAACCTGGTGCTCAGAAATATATTTCTTAAGCATCTTTACATGTTCACCATTTCCCCGGGCAAAACAGCTTGACCCCATACAAATTTCGACCTGTACTACTACCATATACGCCTCTAATTGTGATTTGCTTTACCTAATTACTAGTTATTAAATACACAGCGTTATATTTTTCACAAGAATATAGCAGGCAATTTACATAAAGTCAAGTAAAAACGGTTTTTTCCAAAAATAAAATGACAATCAACAATGTTGGTTGAGACAGAAATAACATGATATTTGATATTTGGTATCCTGCTTTCGACACAGGGACACCCAAATTT
>JAGLOF010000128.1 GCA_023139105.1 bacterium | reverse complement strand
TACTTTTGCCACGGATATGTATACAAGGGGTGTGCCTTCCGAGGCGATATCCCGGATACTGGGGCATAGCTCTCTTGAAGAGACTGCTCTTTATATCCATGTTCCAGAGGCTATGAAAATAGAAGCGTTGAAAAAAATTCATATTCCTTAGGAGGTGAATCATGGGATGCCCCGCTATGAAAACTGATCTCTTTTTCCAGTATGTTGAGCCGTTCATGGATTACCGTAAAACCGTCTATGAAGTCTCGGATCAAACTATGCGCTCTAACAAAGCAGATCTCTCCTTGTTTGAAAAATTTATCAAACAGCGCAATTTCACTGCAATCAGTGGAAAAGCTGTGATTAATTTCCAGAAATACCTGAAAGAAGAACGTGCAAACTCGGGTGCATCGCTTAACCGGAAAATATTTACTTTGAGAAGTTTTGGCAAATTTATAAAACTGCATGAACCACAGCAAGCGGCCGGGCTTCCTTTCAAGGATATTCTCAAGATCCGGCAGGGTTACAAGCAGGGGCCTCAGGCCTTGACTGTCGATCAGGTGCAAGTCTTTTTCGAGTCCATTGACAGAACTTCCTGCCTCGGGATCCGGGATTATGCAATTTATGGTCTCATGTACGGACTCGGGCTCCGTATCGGTGAAGTGCACGGGCTTAACATAGAAAGTTTGAATCTTAAGAATAATACACTGATTGTGATCGGCAAAGGAAGTAGACGCCGGGTGATGAATCTTACCGGTGAGCTGCCTCGCATTCTGGCAGAATACTTGACAATACGTTCCCGGTTTTTAAACGCTAATAGTAATAATGCATTTTTAATCTCTAAAAAGGGGAATCGCCTTTCCATCAGAACCATGGAGGATAATTTCAAAAATATCCTGGACAGGTCAGGGATAATTACTTGGTTCAAGGTAACCTGTCACACTTTGCGTCACTGTTTTGCCAGTCATTTGAATGATCAGGGGGTGGAAATTATGGCTCTCCAGAGTCTTCTCGGCCATTCAACCCCAAAAAGTACTCAAATCTATATTCACCCGTCAATGCAAAAATTAAGAGAGGCTTTGGAGAGACTGCTGGCTGTGATCTACATGAATCAGTTGCTTCGAACCGGGGCTATGACTTTGAAGTTCCAGGCCAGGGGCAGAGACAGGCCGAGTATTATGGGTGTATTTTAGAACTAACGCGGTTGTCAAAGAACATCTTTTCTTAAAACAATCAGGGCAGTGGTGTGTCCTGAGGTGGATAGTTATTGCCTTAATGGAAAATTTCTCGTTGACAATGATGATAGAATAATTATCTTATAACAATCAAGGGTACTTTGCTTCTTTTACTTGGGTTTTCCCTTCCTAATTGCGTCTAACTTGCTTGTTGACTGCGGGGTTCATTAGCATCTTTGGTGTGGCAACATCACACCGTCCAGAAGCTGCGTTAATTATAAATTAAAATTCCGCGACATCGCCCGCAACACGACTTAGCTATTAATCTAAATTCATTATTGAACAATCGATACAGTCACACTGACACACACATTGATCACAATCACACTGACATTCACAATGGCAATCCCAATCCATCGGTTTGTTTTGAGATGAAGTTCTTTGCCTAATTCCAGTTGGAATACTATTTGGAATATGATTTGTAGTTTGAAGACTTTTAATAAATGTTTCCATGAGTTAGCTCCCTATAATTGATGCTTATTTTGTTATGGGCTTAACATATTTCTCTGGATCATAAACACTCCATCTTAGAGGACACCCTCCAGCGCACTCCTCCCACATCAAACATTCTTGACATTTCGTTGATGGATATGCAATCATTTTATTATAAATCTTAGTATTTTTACGATTGTTCAATAATTCATCTAGTTGTTTATGATTTGTAAAATCAACATTATATTTACCAACTGGGTAATCAAATAAACCATTACAAATTATTACACTACCATCAGTATCTAACATTAAACCATTACGCTTTTGAAGTTGGCAGACGCTATATATCTGATTTCGTTTTTTTAATAATTCGATAAATCCTTTTGACCAAAAGCAAAATGGCACATTCATTTGAAAAACTATTTGACCATTCGTGATTTCATTTAATTTTTCATAATACATTTCAATTGTTCGTGTTAGTTCTAATGGTTCAATCATATATTCACTTTCTGGTTTTCCTTCAACTATTGGTGGATGGCAAAAATCAATTTTCACAGACTTTGCTCCACAATCCATAGCAAATTCAACTATTTCTGGGAGATTGTTTAAATAGAATGAATTAAAAGTAATTCCTATACCAAATTTATTGAAATTACTTGTATATCGCTCAATGCCTTTTTTAACCGATGCGAACATTTCTTTTTTCACGCCAGCGACTTCATGTAATTGACTCGGATTTCCTGCTTTAATTGAAATGCCAGCACTTGAGCATGGTGTCTTTAGATAGTTTTTCCAAAAAATATCATTTGAAAAAGCAATTCCGTTGGTGACTAAAACAGTTTTTACATTATGTTCATTACAAAATTTATTATACTTAAACAGATATGGCCAAAGTGATGGTTCACCCCCGATAAGTAAAACTTTATTAATACCCATCTCTATTAGAATTTCTGTTAATGTTATCGCAAGTTCATAGCTCATATCCGAATCGTAATCAGATCCTGTTGCATAACACCATTGACACCGGAGTTGACACTTCCGATTAACATTCAACCATGCACCTCTGGGCTCAACTTTTTTAAGTGTCATTTCATCCACCGGTTTATTATTTGAATTTCAAACTTCATTAACACATAACTTATTAACCGGAAAAGCCAGTTTCAATAAATATTGATGAACTTATCAATATATTTCCAAACTTATCAATGTAAAATTATTAATATTTCTAAACTTATCAACAACCATGTTACCAAGCTTATCAATATTTATCCCAGTCTTTTACCCAATATCTATTACAAATCTGTCTTCAATATCCATATCCAATTAAAAACTTTACCTGACAGCCCCCATCCCCACAAACAACAAAAGGGAATACCCCAACATCCCATCACAACATCAGATGCCGGTCAAACACAGGACATGCCGGAATGAATAAATTCATCCTGACACGGGCACGACCCCTTCCCCAAAGAACGCACCAGTGTTTAATTACAGAAAATGTAAAAAAATAAATGAAAACGTGCTACTGATATAGATAGTACAACTACTTAATGAAAGTTGCACATAGATCAATCAACGTATTGACAGAATTCAGTAACGTACCGGTAGACTTTAAAAGAATAAGAAAAAGAAATTGTAAAGTAGACTTACCAAGATAATATACATGATAGATAAAGTCAAGAGCTATTTACCTGATAATATGATAAAACACTATCTTGTTCTTCAGCTCCTATTTGAACACTTGTTGATGCTTGCTCTTTTTCCCAAATTCCATCAGCTCTAATCCACCTTGTCAACATCAGACATCTTCAATTGGAACCTGGAGAATAGAAAATAACGGCTAAACCTTCAGGAGATTGCTTCGTCGACCAAAGAGCAGGCCTTCTCGCAAAGACACCGTTGAGGACGGCTATTACTTTAACCTTCAAATTTATCCGTAGTTTCCGTGTCATCTGTGTGTAATTGCTCTTGTTCTTTGCTCCAAATATCATCCATCTTCAATCAGAACCTGGAGAATACTAAATAACTGCAAAGCCTTAATAAGATTGCTTCGTCGGCCAAAGAGCAGGCCTTCTCGCAAAGACGCCATTGAGGATGGCTATTATTTTTACATTCAAATTAATCCGCTCTTATCCGTGACATCCGCGTTATCCGTGTTCAATTGCTCTTGTTCTTTTCCCCAAATCCCATCCATGTTCAATCAGAACCTGGAGAATACTAAATAACTGCAAAGCCTTAATAAGATTGCTTCGTCGGCCAAAGAGCAGGCCTTCTCGCAAAGACACCGCTAAAGGACGGCTAATATTTTTGCATTCAAATTAATCCGTTTTTATCAGTGACGTCCATGTTATCCGTGTTCAATTGGAGCTTGCTCTTTTTCTGCTTCCACACAGTAAATCCGCTCTAATCCGCTTTTTCCGTGTCATCCGTGTCCAATTGCTCTTTGCTCTTACCGGGAACACCAATAAAAAAAGGGGCTGTTTATAAAAAACAGCCCCTAAATTATATTTTGCTTGAAGTCAAAACCTAGATTGAAAGTGCATCCCAGTCGGCTTTTTTTACAAACTTGGTCAGGTTACGGCCATCATCTGTTTTGCCACGAAGAGCATAACGTTCTTTACCGGGTTCACCGTATGTTACTTTTTCAACAACTTCGGCTTCTACTTTTTTTCTCAGTTTTACATCATAAAATGTATCTTTCATGGTGTTTCCTCCTTACACTTGTCTTTGTACTTTGTGAAATATCTCTACACATGATCAAATTTATTTTTTTAATGACTTAATTACTAATTTAACTCATTATTATTCTTTCAACATCACTATTTGAGCAGATGATCTGAAAGAGTCTTATCAAATAAACAGGGTAGCCCTTGTCTAAAGCGCACTAAATATACAAAACTGTATGGGAAAAACCAAATATTTAAATGCAAATAAAAAAAAACTTTTGAGGTCAATCCTCTTGCTGCAAATTATTAATTTCTCCCAAAACATCTTCATATTCTGCCTGCTTCAATTCCCATGATCTATAAAGTGCAGCCATTTTATTTTGAAGCATTTGATACTCTTTTTGCATTTCAGAAGCTTTTGCAGCTTGTTTATATATCTGAGGATCAGCCAGTTTTTTCTCTAATAACTCTTTCTCTTCTTCTGCAAGTGCTATATCTTCTTCATAGTTTTCAACCATCTGCTTTAGAACATTTCTCTCTTTGGAAAACTCCTGTCTCTGCTGCGCCTCATTTCGCTTTTGTTCTTTTGTTTTTCTCCCGGATTGACTGACAATACTTTCTGACACTTTTCTATCATTTACAATCTCCACCTTTTCATCACATTTCATCTTCGTATGGAGATAATCACTATAATTACCATCATAAGATAGTAATGCGCCATGCTTTAATTCCAAAACACGGGTAACAAGTTTATCAAGAAAATATCTATCATGAGAAATAATGAGCAGTGTTCCATCATAATATTGAAGAGCTTCTTCCAATGCTTTCTTTGAAGAGATATCAAGATGATTTGTTGGCTCATCCATAATAAGAAAATTAGCCGGCCTGGCCAACATTTTGGCAAGAGATACCCTGGCCTTTTCACCACCGGATAGAACACTTATCTGCTTTTGAACATCATCACCGGAGAAATGAAATACTCCCAGAATTTTTCTGATTTTCAATTCTGGATAACCACTGGCATCCATTACTTCTTCTAAAATGGTAGCAGAAGGAGTCAATGCATCAATTTGATGCTGAGCATAATATGCTACAGAAACACGTCCGCCTAATTCGGATTTGCCGGCTTGTGGAATATACTCGCCCATCATCACACGGGTAAATGTAGTTTTACCTGCTCCGTTAACACCAACCATTGCCACTCTTTCACCACGATAAAGATTTAGATCTATATTATTTAACACCCAATCTTCATCATATTTAAAACACATCTTCTCCATGCTGAGCACAGATTTATGGCTGGGATGTTCTGTTTCAAGTTTGAAACGAATACGCGATCTTGCTTGTGGCAACTCAAGCCTTTCCAGCTTCTCAAGTTGTTTGATGCGTGACTGTACCTGTGCAGCCTTTGTCGCCTTATACCTGAATCTTTCAATAAACTTCTCTACACGCGCAATTTCTTCCTGCTGCGCCTCATATTGTTTTATTTGCAGAATTACAGTCTCTTCCTTTTGCTTCTCAAATGCATCATATGTTCCGGTATATCTGGTCAAAATTCCTTTTTCCAGTTCAACAATTTCATGTGCCAGACGGTCAATAAAATACCTGTCATGAGACACCATTACAACACTGCCTGGAAAACCAGCCAGGTATTGCTCCAGCCACTCAAGGCTTTCAATATCAAGATGATTAGTAGGTTCATCCAGCAAAAGCAGGTCGGGTTCAATAAGAAGCAGTCTTGCCAGATATACACGCATACGCCACCCACCGGAAAATTGAGAGATCGGACGTTCAAAATCATTCTCCGAAAAACCCAAACCGGAGAGTATTGATTTTGCTCTGGCTTCAAGATCATATCCACCCTGCTGCCTGAAACGTTCTTCAAGCGGACCAAGTTTTTTTAATAACGGTTCAACATTATCACAATTTTCCATGGCATGATGGATATCAACTATTTCCTGTTCAATGGCCGCAACCATTGTATGCCCGCTCAAAACCAGGGGCAGTATATCACCTTCACCCATGGCCTCTTCTTCCTGGGGCAGATAACCGATTTGAGTCTCTTTGGGTGCTAATATTTTTCCATCAAATTCTGATATTTCATTTGCCAGAATTCTCAGTAAAGTAGTTTTGCCCGCGCCATTAGGGCCAACCAGAGCCGTCCGTTTTGCCGGTTGGATATTCCACGAGGCATTCTTTAATAAATCCAGCATTCCAATGGAATAGTTAATATTTTGAAGTTGTATCATATTGCACCAATCGCTTTTATCTTCTAATAGAATGTTAATATACACGGACATCTGACAGCAAGCAAGTCTTTTAATATTGAGGTTCTTCCGTGTATTCTTTGAATTAATAACCTATGACCAACATGCTGTATTAATTTGCATTCTCTGCGAATTCTAATTCCACACAATTGCCGAAAGACCCAATATTAAATAGCAATTGTGACAAACTTGTAACATTTTTTCGTAAGGCCTGGCCTTATTATTGCCAGCTAATTCACATAAATGATTTCCCCATAAAATTGTACCATTCTGGTACAATTTTATGGTATAGAGTACAATTTCCAACCATTTTTGCAGTAGGAATGATTTGATTATGCTTCATCAAAATACAAAAATATTCTTACAGACAATTTTTATCATTATCCTGGCTTCGACTTCACATACTGGTCAGTTGGTTCAGGATATACAAAGCAATCAATCAAGCAAAACTAATTCCGACCTGGACCAGCTAAGTGTACTTCATAAATTGGCACATAACAGCCGCAGGACCGATGTCATTCAGAGCAGGCAATATGCCCTTGATGCACTTAAACTGGCCACGCAAATGCAAAATGATAGTGCCAGAGGACTGGCATTAACAGAATTGGGACATTGTTATCAACATCAGGGCCAATATGTTAATGCATTGGATTTCTTCAATCAAGCTCTCAACATAGCACGCCAAACATATGACAGCACTACCATTACATTAATATTGAACAACATTTCATTTTGCTGGAAAGAACAAGGTTATTACAGTAAAGCACTTGACTATATGTATCAGGCTTTAAGAATTAGAGAATACTGTGGCGATAATATTCACATTGCCTATTCATACGATAATATTTCCGGTATTCACCAGGTACTGGGAAACATGGAAAAAGCTTTATTTTATACGAGAACGGCACTCAAACTCCGATCAGAAATAAATGATGAAAAGGGAATTGCATACTCTTATAACAAGCTTGGAAGAATATATGCGGCAATGGACAGTCACAAAGTGGCTTTGAAATACCATCGTGAAGCTCTTAAAATACGTTCAAAAAGTGGAGATGATTCACAGTTTGCCCATTCTCTTTTGCAGACAGCTATTTCATATACTGCGCTAAATAATTTTAGCATGGCTAAGGATGCCCTGGACAATGCAAAGAAAATTTTCAAACCAAATGATAATATTAAAGGCTTGGCTCATGTATCAATTAATTATGGCAGATTGTTTGAAGCTCAAAACAATATATCAGCGGCAAAAAAACTATATAAGGACGCTTTAACATACAGTAAAGCTGTAGATGACAAAGAAATCCTCATTACATCATATTATCAAATGGGGAAATGCCTTTTCAATACTGGTGTAAAAGAGACACCGTTAAATTACTTTCAAATTGGTCTCACGCTGTCAAAGCAGATAAATGCTATTCCTAATATTGCCAGAGGCCATGAACTGATATATCTTTACTATAAACGGCATCAACAACATCAACAAGCTTTAAAGGCCTATATCCAATATCAAGCTGAGAAAGATAAAATTTTCACTCAGGAAGCCAATGCACAGATCATTGAAATTGAAACCGTTTACAGCCTTGAGCAACAGAAAAAGGAAATCACTCTCTTAAGAATAGAAAAAAATATACAATCTTTGCAGATTAACAGAGATCGCCTTATTAGAAATTTTCTGATTTTGAGTATAATTGCTGCTGCCATTATAGTATTTGTGATATGGCATGCCTACAAACATATAAAACAGTCAAATGAAAAATTACAAGAAGCCTATCATCAAATCGCTAAACAAAAAAATTCTTTGGCATGCATTGGTGACAGACAGATACAGTTATTAAAAAAACTTAAATCCACTAATGCGGCAAAAGATAGATTCTTCTCAATTATTGCTCATGATTTAAAAAATCCTCTGCAAATACAGCTATCCGGTTCCAGGTTATTATCAGATAATTTAGAGCGTATGGATAAAAATGAAATTAAATCTATTGCCTTGGAGATGAAATCAAATACAAAACTTATCTTTAATTTGCTTGAAAATTTACTGCAATGGGCACAAATGCAACTTGGTCATATTAAAAACAAACCGCAAACTATAGATATAAGTAAAAAAACTGAAAGATGGATTACATTTTATCACTCCAATGCCGAACAAAAAGGTATAAACTTAAAAAACAATATCACCCATTATTCACCTGTTCTTTTTGACAATTTCATGCTGGATTCTATTTTTAACAATCTACTTTCCAATGCTATCAAGTTTACCGGCCAGGGTGGTACCGTCTTGCTGGATTGCACATCTTTACCTGAACATTATGAGATTTCTATCACTGACAGCGGCGTTGGAATTGAACCTGAAAGACTTGAAAAGCTGTTCCGCATTGATGAAAACATTTCAACACGCGGCACTGACAATGAAAAAGGCACAGGACTTGGCATGATTCTCTGCAAGGAATTTATCGAACTAAACGGCGGAAGCATTAATGTAGAGAGCCGTTCCGGTGTCGGTACAAAATTCATCCTCACACTTCGCAGATCTGCCAAGCCCGGCAGTCAAAAACGATAAAATTATTGTGTCATTGAATAAGGTACTGAAATATCTGCTGATGCCCATTCTTTATTTGGTGTATTCCCCATTTTGAAATGTATCAACCCACCTGCCATTATTTCCTTATGTTCCAAATAGCACCTTTGTAAAACACTGCCATTAAGTATGGCTGACTGAATATATATATTCTCCCCGGAAAGGCCTTCTGCAATCATTGTAAAAACCTTGCCATTCTCCAGATGCAGTTCAGCCTTGTTAATACAGGGAGATCCGATTACATATTGATTAGTCCCGGGAGCTACAGGATAAAAACCCATAGTGCTGAATATATACCAGGCTGACATCTGTCCACAATCATCATTACCACAAAGACCGTCAGGTGCTGCCGAATACATGGAATTTACAATTTGATGGATGCGTTTCTGCGTCTTCCATGGCTGTCCTGCATAACAATACATATAAGGCACATGGTGGCTGGGTTCATTACCATGAACATAATTTCCAATCATACCCTCACGCGTCACATCTTCACTACCGGCTAATGCCTCATCAGATACATCCATAATAAAAAGACTGTCAAGCCACTGAATAAGGTTTTCTCTACCGCCGATTAAATCAATAAAACCCTTGATATCATGGGGAACATATAGTGAATAATTCCAGGCATTACCTTCAATATAACCCTGTCCATGTGTATCCATAGGGTCAAAATCTGGCGTGAAACTGCCATCAGTCATCCGGGCGCGCAGGAAGCCAGTATCTTCATCATATATATTTTTATAATATCCTGCCCGTTTCATGAAAGTATCTGCTATACTGTCTCTTCCCATTGAAGCGGCCATACGTGCAATTGTCCAATCATCATAGGCATACTCCAATGTCTTTGATGCTGAGCTGGATTGCCTGTCTGCCGGGACATAACCATAATTTAAATAATCCTCTATTCCGTCATACAGTTTAAAGTTTGCGCTTGCCAACATTGCATCAAGAGCTTTGTCTACATCATAATTACGGAGTCCTTTAAGATAAGCATCTGCAATTACAGGAACGGCATGATACCCTATCATGCACCAATTTTCACAGCCATGATGTGACCATACAGGCAGTACTCTGTGCACACTTTGATCGTAGTGAGCCAGCATGGAAGATATTAAATCATTTGTACGATCCTGTTGAATAATTGTAAATAACGGGTGCAATGCACGATATGTATCCCAGAGTGAGAATATGCTGTGATTGCTAAAAGCTTTGCTTTGATGAACATTTTCATCAAGGCCCCGATACTCACCATTTACATCTGTATAGATAACGGGACTAAGGAAGCTATGATACAAAGCCGTGTAAAAATTAATCTTCCTCTCTTTATCTGCATCTATTATAATTCTGGAAAGTTCTCTATTCCATTTCCCTCTGACAGATTGATGCACTTTATCAAAATCCCATCCGGGTATTTCCTCCCGCATATTCTCCAATGCATTGGCAGTAGAGACAGATGACAATGCAAACTTAATCAGTATCTCATCACCCGCTTTAGTTTGAAAATCAAAATTGGCTTTAATCTGTCGCCCTGCACGTTCAGGAAAATTATGCTGCTGATCAAATTTTCTGTAGAAACCACTGTAGGGAAGCTGCTCCAGATCATGTAATGAATAAGAGTCTATGGGCCGTGACAGGGCCATGGCAAAATATAATCGATGACTTCTCGCCCAGCCACGCGTCTGCCTGTATCCTGTAATAAGCGTATCATTTTCAACACGTATTGATGCCCACACAAGTTTTCCCGGATAATTATAGATTGATGTGGTCAAATCGAGAATTATATGCGCTTGATCGGATTCCGGGAATATGTAGCTATGCATGCCCGTTCGTTCCGTTGCTGTCAGCTTCACATCAATATTGTAATCATCCAGTAAAACAGCATAAAAACCAGGTGAAGCACTCTCACTATCATGAGAGAATCGGGATCTATAACCATTTTCCGGTGATTCTGCACTTCCTGCATCAAGGTGTACTGCACCCACTGTCGGCATTATCAAAAAATCACCAAGATCGGCATGGCCGGTTCCGTTAAAATGTGTGTGCGCAAAACCGACAATGGTATTATCATTATACTGATATCCCGAGCAGTAACGATATGCATCACTATTATATCCACGACCATAAGAATAAGGCTCAAGTTCTGTCTCCGGACTGAGCTGCACAAGTCCGAATGGTGCCGTGGCCCCGGGAAACATATGCCCCATATCCTCTGTACCGATGAAAGGATTAACATAATCAACAGGAGTGCTACCCTGTTCGTCAACAAATATTTTGTGCCCGGCATCAGGAGAACACCCCAGCATTACCAGAATGGAAAAAATCGGAATTAGTTTTAGCATTGTATTACCTTTCTCAATATGAATTCCTAGAAATAGTTCACCAGTCCAACATGTATTTTACCACGCATCCATGTGTCTCCACGACCCAATCCATAATCTACACCCATAATACCCAAACGGGTTTCAATTCTTAAACCGAATCCAAAACCCCATCTGCTGAGTTTCTGAATTTTATGTTCAGGCCCTTCGGACTCAATATAAGCACTATCGACAAATAAGAAAAGCCTTGATGCCGGTCCTGTAAGAAAACGATATTCAAAATTCATCCATGCGGCTCTGTACCCTGTAAAAGCATCTTCCGCATAACCTCTGAGTGTGCGTGTGCCGCCCAGGCGTATCTGATGTCCGGGATCAGCATGGGCAGTGCGTATTTCAGCTCCATTCAGGCTGACATACAAAATATGGAACCCGAATAATGGCTGGGCATAGGCAAGAGCAAATTTATATACATGCAAAGATTCTCTCTTTTTCATGCCCTGTGTCAAATATGCCTGATGACGCTTTTCTCCGATCTCATAGGTGATTTTAAGCGAGACACCCTTTGATGGATTCAGCAGATCATTCATTGTCCGGTAACGTATAAATCCTGAAAATGTATTGGCCTGACTCTTGGGAATCCCCAACCTTATACCATCGGCAGAGTCGGGCAGCACTGTAGCGGATCGCAATGTAGCACCAATTTCAAGGCGGGCGGATGGCGACCAGGCTGCATCTAAAGAGAAGTCGCGTCTTACATATATTGAATCTTTGATCTCCTGATTAAATACTCCTGTGGCCGAGACCGGAAATCCTGCTATCCATGGTTCATGATATGAGAGAGCGACTACCTGGCTCAGACGGTCTTTTTTATGCCAGTGTGCATGAAAATTTCTGCCGGTTCCCATTAGATTTCTCAATGCAAATTCCAGTTGGCCTGTAATATATCCTGCATCACGATCATTTTCTGGCGGAAGATAGCCTACGATACCGTCAAATTTATATGTATTGGCTTCCTCAAGATTAAGCCTGATATGGGCCTGGCCATCTTTCATGAATATTTTAGGCGCAGGAATGCGCTTAAAATATCCCAGCCTGTTTAATGCATCAACAGCACTTTGTATGCTGGCCGGCCTGTATACCATGCCTATGCAGAGACGACTCTCTTTGAGGATGAAATCCGTTTTCGTAAGCTCGTTACCCAATATTTTTATAGATGATATTTGAACCGGATCACCCGGATCGATGGTGAAGAATAGTTCAATATCCGACATATCTTTATCACTGATTTTCAAGCTGTCGATCTGCACCGAAGCCAATGCATATCCCTTTTCTGCCATTGAATGAAGCAATTGTTCAATGGCATCTTCCACTCCGGCATTGGTAAAAACACTTCCGGCACTTAATCGCCAATTATCCCTGATGAGTCGATTAAAACCTTTTTCAGTAGAATTAAGATGAATAGCACCGATGGATAGCCGGGGGCCTTCATCTATCCACAATTGAATTTTCAATTCTGCGTTTGCAAGAGTATCTGTAATAAATGAATCGAGTCTGGCCCTGTAAAACCCATGTTGCCTGTAATATTCCTGCAACTGTGCATGCTGTCTGTGAGGGAAATCTTCCGGAAGGCCTTGGCCGGTTTTTAGACTAAGGGCCTCTTTTATCTGCTGTACACTCAGCACTTTTGCACCATTTATACAGATCTCTTTAATGGTGATTTGCGCAAATGCCGTAGCTGCGAACAAGTGGATAAAAATAAATAATAGCTTGATCTTCAATATTAAATCCTAAAAAAATGCTCTAACTTCTACCTGACCCAAGTGATAAATATATGTTCTCCACGGTTCATTGCGGCCACGATATGTTAATGTAGTCTGAACAAAACTGGAGAGTCTATAAGAAAAATAGAGTGACCAGCGTTGAGTATTACCCGGTTGATCGCCGTTGAACATCTCATAAGGCAGAGCGCGTTTGGCCGGATAAACTGCCAGATGACCTATTTCATATTCGCCTCTTAAGTGCCCTTTACGGCCCACTGTCCATTTGAATCGCGGTTTTAAAAAGATAGCATTGGCGCGCGTATGGATATCCGGAGCCTTGTCAGTCGCACTATTATATGTTCCGTCCATACCAAGCTCTAATTTACGCATTAAACGGTAAGAGAGTTTGAATTCAGCACCTCTATTCTCTATTTTTCTATCGCTTCTGAGGCGGCTCTCAAAATCTCTGTCATCTCTACGCCATTTGGCAGTAAGTTCACAATTAAAACCAGATCCCGGACGCACTTTCACACGTAGTTGAACGGCTTCTTGTAGACGAATCTGACCTTCATTCATCAATTGATGCATTTCCATTTGATTTTGACGGAAACGTAATCTCAGTTCAATCTTAGATTTTCGGGGACGATACTCCATGTCATGCTGATGCATAAACTGACCGCTTACCATTGTAGAATCTCTGCCCCATCTTGGCGAAAACGCTTTTTCATTGACCTTGAAAAATTGACGATCTTTATCTCGCCTCTCAATTTTTAATGTAGATCGCCATCTAAGTGCATGTTTCCAGCTTTTTTTCCATAACCGTGAGCCTGTAAAGCGCAAATCGCCTGTCATGCGCAGCTGGTTAACAGGTATAAATCTGCCGGTCTGAATCTGCCTGACCAGGAGATTGCCATCAGAATCCGGCACAAGTTCATTGAGAGACTCATCTATACGATAATTTCCCAGTCCCTCGCCTACTTCTATTGTATCTCTAACCATCTCCGATGCACGGTTAGATGCATAACGGTAATTCAAACGCAGATCCAAAGCACCTTTCCACGGTGTCAATGTCAATCTTGATTCAGCCAGATCTGATGATTGTTCAGAGACAGTGATATCATCGTATTTACGCAGACGCTGTGTAAAAGTCAACATCCATTTAAAAGCAGTCCCTGCATTCCAATCTAAATTAAATTCCTGCGTACTGGCCCTGGAATGCCCCTCAAGTCTTCCCATTTGATAGTGGTGATAACGCCGCAAAGAGGATTGGAAGTCTGTAGTTAACTGTCCTTTTTTAATACCCACTCCACCTGACCATTCACGATAACGGGAACCTGTCCAGATTGAATCAGGGTGAGCGTCTTTATGTTCTTCCTCTCTATATCCCGTATCAAAACTTATTATTGATATTTTTCCATCAAGTCGGCCAATACGGTGTATCCATTGGCCTTCATTGTTTCCTGACTTAAATTTAATGCGCTCATCCAAAAAGTATAAGTTAGGCCACATCGGCTGTTTTATATCCATTGTCGCCATCTGCCTTGTTGATTGATCACCTTCAATTCTTGATAATTTACCTGTCTCCCATGATATTTTGCTCTTATCTGATAGCTGATAAATTGTATTGAATTCTGTAGTACTTTCTCCCCAGTCCCGCCCTTCTTCCATGCGCCATTTGCGTCCATGCTCAACTTCTGATGCCCTTCCGGCAAAACGAAACCGCTCTCCCACATCTCTCCAGCGCAGCTTCATGCTGATCTTACCCAGATCTGTATTGCGTATTTTTAATGAGCTTGGCTGCAGGGATACTGAAGCAGAGACAGCTTTATCATTATTATCATTGTCATCACGATTGGAATAGAGATTTTCATCATTTCCACTAAATCCAATTTCTGCCTCTGCCGATAATTTAGAACTTATATGCATAGCCGCTTTTAAAGTGGCAAGTTCCTTTTGTCGTGCTACGGGCAGAAAAATCACCGGCAGAAAATCACCAAGATCTGTCCCTTCATATTGATAAATACCAAAGCCCTGAAAACTATAACTTCCCTTATTTGTACCTGCATAAGAGAATCTGACACTATAATTACCTTGTGCAGTACCGGCATACTCAAACACATCCTGCCCGTTTAGTACAATTTTCCTGTAACTCCCTTTACCATCACCAACATATTGTTCTCCATTTACAGCTGCACTGTCAGGATGGTCACCCGCCATCTTTAAAATCTGCCGTGTAGAATCTGTCAATATTATATCCAGGGGATTATCTTTATCATCTGTCTCACGAAGCATGGAAGCAGATATTTTGATTTTTTTATCCCACAGATCCGCATTGGCCACGGCCCCGGTTACAGTCTTCTGAAATTTTTGATCTGAGTATTCAAACTCGACATTTATCCTTGAATCACCTGTTATTAATCTGTGCTGGGTAAATGTAATTTGGCCATTGGCATAGTCGATGACAAAATCATGCTCTTCACCCCTTGTCATCAATCTGCCATCTACATATACTTTCTCCGTTCCGGCAAGTATAATAATTTCACGCTGACCCTTTGGCCCGGTAAGTTGATAAGGCCCCTGAACACTCTCCAGGCCTTGAATGTATTGTGTCTTAAATTCTCCTTTTGAAGCAGCAGCTAAAATTGATGCCTCACCATTACGCCAGCTGAGTCGTGTAGAGACACCCTGTAGTTTTCTTGAATATCCCCCCATTCCGTAGTCAGTAGCATCAAAAACCAGATCTCCCAAAGTTGCTTCAGCATTGCGCATCTTAACATGCACATAGACTTTATCAATTTCCTGTAGTGCCTGCGTATTTCCTTCGGGTTGAATTGGCGTTGCCTGATCAGTTAAAGCAGCCATAATCTCCACACCACGTGCAATCTCTCCGGAGACCTGTAAACGCAGCCCCGACTGTAAACGCATGCCACCACTGCCTATTGAAACGCCCCGGAATATTGAGCCGCTCTTCTCAAGTTTATCCTGCCCCATTCCAAAAGATCTACCCGCATTTGCAGCAATAAAACCCGATGATATAGCTATGCTTGAATCGGGTATAGCAGTGCTGTCTCCTGAAGCATATGTAATTGAGTAATGTCTTTTTAAAGCAAAGGGGTAGTATTTGTATGTAATTAATATTGAACCGGAAGTATCCGGTTCATGTAAGAGATGAATTTGATGATTACTGTAATTTATAGAATAGTGGCGGCCTTCATACCAGTAATTTAGTCCCTGCCTTAAAGTTAAACTACCCGGTACCAACCATAAATGCGGCAACGTATAGACAGAATCGCTGATTTGCGGTTCCCTGATTATTCTATGTGATGAGCCCTGAACAGACTGAGATGTAATCTGTGCAGAAATATTGATTACACACAAAAATATCAGAAAGAGTAGATGTAGTTTAATTTTAGTCAATGGGAATTTGGCACTACATTGATATTATTGTAAATGCATTCAAAGACGATTCAGTCTCATTCAATAAGTAGAGTGTATCTTGATAGACGCATATATCCACAACTCCCTTTATTACATTATTGAAAAGCTCGGCTGAAAACCATCTTGATTCTAATCGGCCATTGAGGTTTAATAATAGTATACACTCCTCTTCCTCATCATAGACAAAAAACATTCTATTCTTCCATGCAGCCATAGCTGTTGGTGCATTTAGAAAGCTTTCCCCTATCTTTGCCACGAGATCACCATTCTCGGTAAAGATTACTACATTACCGCTGCCAGGATCACTGACTAATATGCGTCCACCATCTATCCATATCATTTTGCATGGATCTTCTAATATTCCTGTGTCAGTATCACCAAATGAAAAAAGTGGTTCGCCGTCAGCTGTCATACGTATTATTCGCGCTCTGTCTCCATCGAGAATAAAGATATCACCCAAGGGTGAGACTATTACATCACGCGGCCATTTAAATTGAACAGATTCGTCCCAGCTGTCGTCCGGTTCTATTGTGGCAATCCAATGTAGGTCTTTATCCAGGCGTTGAATGCGATTATTCAGATGATCGGCAATGTAGATATTTAGACCATTTGAGACATCCGTTGCAACAGGTTCCTGGAAACTGCCATTTCCCCAACCATATCCTCCCCTGGTAATGCGAAGACCTCCATCAAGAGAGAGCGCATATATCTGATGATTATGTGCATCAGTGACAATTATACCGGTAATAGCAGATATTCCAACAGATGACGGTTGTTGCCAATCGAGTTCAGGCAGCAATTGAGGAGACCAGGTCTTAACAGGAATCAATTGAACATTCTGAGCAAACGTCAGACTTGAAAGCAGTAAAAATACAAAGATCGACTTAAAATACATGATACTATATCCATTCATATAAAATACGATCTGTTAGAAAGTAATAACCTTGTCGCTACCAATGATCCACTCCGCCAATGCTGGCATTGTAGAGTGTTCAGCACCCTCAAAATAAGGATGACGATTAAAAATAATAAGAACTTCCATTGTTACTCCTCTCGTTGATGACTTGTTTTTATTTTATTACAGAAGTAGCATTGTTATTTTTCAATATCATAAAAAATCTTATAATATTTCCTTCCATCTCTTTCAACACCTTTTTCAATCATACGTTTGTCACCATGAATATAGATGTGAAAATTTTTATCTAATTTCAAGACACTTTTAAACACTCTATTTTGTTTTTTTACAGCATTGGGAGAAATTCCAAATTCATCATCTACATAAATATCATTGGTGCCATTATGTATACTTTTATAACTACGAAAAGATTTTATTACATTTTCATCATATAATACATCAGATTCAAATTCTTCACTTTTAAAAGATTCATGATTTTTAAAATAATGTACAGAGCGATTAAGCAGATCGATTTTGTCAGTTTTATCTACTTTGAATTCCTCCGAATATTGTTTTGTTATGTAATTCCTGGCAATATCCAGAAACTGTGTTGTCTGGTGATAATTATCATTACATGGTTTCAGGTTAAGAAACGTATCTCTCCAATATCGGGCCTCAGAAGATTTATTTGATTTATCTACAATACATATTCTGTAACCCTCGCTCTTTCCTGAATTAAAAATGAGACATCCCTTGTCCAATTTATCAATATTGATACCATCATCATATTCGATTATAAAATCATCTGTGGTCTGATCGAGTTTTAAAAAAGAATGTATATTCTCAGATTTGAAGATACCTACAACATCAGTACTTCTATTATTGATAAGAATATCAACAAATTTAGCTACAAATAAATCTCCCGATTTAATATTCTGGTGTAATGAATTTTCAAATAAATGTCTGGCAATATTGATGGAATTTGTATGAAAAGAATTTGAACTATCAAAAATATCAGTGACGTATTTAAATAGTGGATTCAATTCAAAATCGTTGTTTGAAGATGTGAAATTATAGAATTCAGGATCCGGGAAAGGTTTTAAAAAATATTGAATGAGCAGTTCCCGTAATTCTCCATCAGATATATCAAGATTAGTTTTCGACAAATGAAGATCTTCTCCATTTGTTTTATTACCGATTCTGTGAACAGCAACTTGTTTAATGTTACAGTTAGTGTAATCTATCATATTTAGTTGATAATCCTTCCTCAAATTCTTTCTATATATTCAAATTCACGGGCTAAATAACCATTCTGTTATTTTTCATCAATCCAAAATAGATATTCTCCAACCGCGATACTCATTTTTCACGACTACAACCGGAACTACAAAGATATCTTCTGATCAAAGAGTTGAATATAACAAATAAAATCTCCCGGATTGTTAATCATAATTTAAATATTTTATGTGAAATATTCAAGTCGTTTTCAAATAATTTCAAATCGTGAGAACGAGGTGCTAACCATGGTGCCTGAACCAGAAAAAAATGGGTGGTTAGTGATAGGCGGTGTGGGTGTATACACATCTCTCCATAACGCTAAAAGCCCTGATCTTGAGAACCAAGGCTTTTAATTAGTCATTGCATCAGTAACAATGAATTATTTATACAATGCACACTTCACAACAAAACATAATAACAATTTGTTTTATAAGGGACTGTATCATAAGTGTTTTGTCATCCCCCGTACAGAACCTGGACTCAGCCGGCAATCTTTTCTCCCGGAACAGGGGGAGCTGTTGGGCAGGGTGGGCCGTCCGAAGGACAATCTTGTTTGAGCCTAGAGAAGATCCCCGATAGAAGCATTCGGGGAAGACAATTGTATAAAATGGAACTTTTGATACAGCTCCTTAATAAAAAAACAGAAAAATATTTTTTATCACTATAATTCAGAGGGAATAAGGTTTTATATTGAATCGAGTGGGTAAATACTGAATTTTACCACTGATAGAAATTTGAGAATTAAAGAAGCTCCCCTCGCACAAAGCACACGGGGCACACGGAGCTGCCCTGCCCGAAAGGCAGGTGATTCCTGAGGTACCTGTTAAGAAGAGCAGGCTCCAATGGCATTCATCAATATTTTTCGGAGCGGGCTGGGCGGCTCAGTGGTCTTTGTGATCTCTGTGCGAGTGCTCTTTTTTGTTTTTTTTTGTTGCAAGTCCACCTGCTCTTCTTATATTTTGCCATCAACCTTTACCGACTCAAATCAACATAGCACCGGGAATAAACATGCTTGCTCTTATAGATTTTTAAGTTCGGCAAATTTTGCCTGACTATTCCTTCTCAACCCTGCGCAAATCAAGATCATGAAAATCAAAACTGAAATCAATATCGGGCGAAATACCCTTCATCTTAATCGCTGAAGCCCTGCCTTCCTCATCCAGATTAAACATGGCAAAGGCATCGGCATCCAATTCTCTGCTCACCCATTTAATTGCAAAAGTGTTGGCCTTATAAAAATACATTGGCCCATTTAATCTGGGAGAGCGCAGACAGGTAAACCACAGTCGCCCTTCCTTCATAGAAATGACCACTTTACCAAACCAGGCATCCTGATATGTTCCAATAAACATATCAAGATCAATCTTTGAATCCTTTGTGGCATTCACAGTTTCCCAGACAGCGGTGACAACGGAATCTGCCCGGCCCTGTGAACGCTGAGCACGCTGGTGATAAAAGTCAATCCAGTCAAAATCATCAAGATCAAGATAATGATCTACAATAGTTTTGCTAACTGCATTAAAGAGCATTGCACCGCCTATCCATGTATTGGTCAGAACTACTACACCAAGATCAAGATCGGGAATCATTATAGTTTTGGAGAGCATGCCTGACAAAGCACCAGTATGAGAAACACTCATGCAACCCTTTATATCAGTCAAACCCCAACCCAGACCATAACCTGCAAAATGGGCATTATAACGAGGATTGCGATTGGCATTCAGTACAGTGTGTATTTTCCACATTTCGAGATGATTCTCAAGAGAAAAGAGCTGTTTTTCCAGATTCTTTCCGTACTTACCGTGATTCAAATGCACCAACAACCATTGACATAAATCATCCACATTGGAGATGATTGATGCAGCTGCCCCATTGATTTTTTCTGGATTAAAGATATCGTGAGTAGTGGTTTTAAGTGTGCCTTCATCGGTATAATGAGGAGTAGCAATATTGGCATTGTCATCCACATAATACATGGAGGAACAGGAATTGTCCATACCCAGCGGATCAATGATGCGTGTCTGAACAAATTTCTCCCAGGGCATTTCAGCGACTCTGGCAATGACCTCTCCGGCCACCATATAGAGCAGGTTGTCATAATCATACTTGGTACGAAAATCCGATACTGGCTTCAAATACTGAAACACCTTGATAATATCGTTCATTGTAAAATCAGAACCATCGGGAAAAATCATAAGATCACCGGCACCCAGCCCCAAGCCACTGCGGTGGGTCAGAAGATCCAGGATATTAAAATGGGCCGTTACCCAGGGATCATACATCTTGAATTCAGGAATGATATCCACAACCTTATCCTGCCATGAAAGTTTACCCTCTTCTTCCAAAATGGCCAGTGCCGCAGTAGTAAAGGCCTTGGTATTGGATGCTATTGCAAAACCGGTATGTTCATTGACCGGGGCCTTTGTCTTAACAGATTTGACTCCATACCCTTTTACATGGACAATCTTGCCATCTTTTACAATACCTACAGCCGCACCGGCCACGTTAAATTTTTTCATAGATTTTTCAACCAACTTATCCACTTCTTTGGAGGATATTTGGGCGTAGATTGCATTAGACAGTATTAAGTTGAATAACAGTAGGCTAATAAATAAAATCTTATGTTGACGCATGACTCTACTCCTTAAAGTACTGGGTTTAGGAATTTTTTCAAATTAATTTGTATGGATCTAAAATGAAGTTGTTTTCTGAATAATAACGTATATCCAATCGAATAGAAGGTATCTGTAGTTTGACATCTACAAACTGATTCGGAATGTGTGCTGTCTGTGTCTCTGAGGTAGTATTACAACTACACATGCTAATGATCAAAAACCACAATATTGAGTAGATAGATTACTTTCATCTTTATCTCTCCATTACCGTTTCAATGAATCTTGCCTAATACTCGCCGATGGCCCAGAAGCTGAATCCCGGGGGATATTGTTAACTGTCTAAAAAATTTGCCTCAATCCATAAATATTTTAATCTCGCAGAGTAACAGAATTTACTGGTAGGAATGTTACGCCCATCACCACATAACCGGATATACACCCCTCCTATTTTAAACACCCCAGTCAATTGTCAGGAACGTTCGTATTTCCTAATAAAAAGAACGTACTTACTGTCTTCTTTATTGATATGGTTTAACCACCATTCTCTTAGAAATATCAAAACACGGCCCGCATCCCTATCCCTGCTAACTTCAATAGAAAGTTTTTCTATTTTTTCAATTAATGTCTTATGCAAAGCACAGTGTTCTTCGATAGCAGGATATTTTGCCTTTGCCAACAATGCTTCTTCAGTCTTAAAATGAATTTTTGTATATTGTGCTAACATAGTCAGAGTGGGCGTTAATATTTCCGCTCCATGTCCAATTTGAATAAAATAGTGTAATGAATTGATAGTAGAAATAATCCCTCTATGTTGCTCATCAATTATAGGGATATCAAGCTTGTTTTTGTCACTCCAAATTATGTATAGCATCTTATGCATATTTTCTATCCTTTTTCAAACTTATTTACATTGATAGCACTTGAAAAAAATATAGCACTCAAAACATTATTATTTTGCTCAAGTTTTAACAGTCGTTTTTTTACAGCCAATCCACCACCATAACCAACTAGCTCTCCATTACTTCCAATTATACGATGGCAAGGGATAATTAAACCTATGGAGTTTGCTCCATTTGCACTGACAACGGCCCGAACAGCCTTTTCATTATCTATATTTTCTGCTAATTGTAAATATGTTGACGTGGATCCATATGTAACCTTCATCAGAGCATTCCAGACACTCTTTTGGAAAGCGGTTCCAACCATTAACAAGGGAATATCAAATTCCATTCTATCACCATTAAGATACTCATCTATTTGTTCCCTTGTGTGTTTCAGGATTTCATCATCTTGTTCTACAAATTCAGCATTTAGCCCGGTTTTAATTCTATTATCAACGATCTTTCTCATTCTTCTGTATCTGAAATCGAGTAGGCAAAGCTTGCCTTCAAAAGAACCCAGTATCAATTCTCCAATTTTTGTTTTATAATACTGAACATTGATTTGGTTCATTTTATGCGCTTCCTTTTCTTATATAGATAGTAGACACCATATATTTTTTTTGAGGAAGATCAAGACTATTACTGCAGTTGTCTTATTCATTTTTTTATTCTTGAAATAATTTATACAACCAAAAATAGCCACATTACGACCATAATGTCAACATTTTTCCTCTAAGTGTGTTTTTATAGATATCAGGATGAACAAGAATTTGATAACCATCCCAAGGTTCTGTTGATGTACATGAATATTTTTGCCCGGGTTCAACAAAATACAATATTCCATTTGTACCATTAAATTTTGTTTTACCTAATTGCATAAATCCATTAAAATTTTTAACAAATGAAATTTTGTAAAATCCAAATATTACAGGCTCTGTTTTCATAGGTATTAAAGGCATAATATCTGAATACTTCCGAATATCAATTAAAGAGTGTTTTGAGTCAATATTAAAGTATTCATTCAAATTATTTATGTTTTCAAAGTATTTCATTGTAATAAATAGACCGTGTTTTATTTTTCTTTTTGAGCCGTTTTTCTTTTCTGCTATCATTGTTTGCATTCTGTCAATTGATTCATTAAAAGTTATTTTCAATCCACTATTTTCAATAATTTCATCAATTTCATTTGGCGAAATTCTAACCTTTTTATATGAACTAACTTTATGCTTCCACTCATTTCCTATTTTTTCGTAAAGTAAGTCCGTTACTTTAACTTTTTCAGGTTCATAATCAAGGATACAAGTTAGAATTCTATCTCTATCACTTTTAACAGGAATAAATCTTTGTTGGTCGTTCAATTCGATAGTGTAATCTCTATATGACAAAATCAATTTCCCTTTTTCATTAAGAATATTTGCACAATTTTCAATCAGTTTTTTTATGTCAGATTTATTTTCTAAATGCGTTATTGTATCGCCACAACAAATAATTAATTCAGGTTTCAATTCACTATAATTATTGATATTCCTAATGTCGGTTTTGACTGCCTTTATTGATTGTCCGTTAGGATTTGATTTTAGTTCATTTAAAAGTTGGTCATTGAAATCAATTGCTATTACACTAAATCCCAATTTTTTAAGAGCAACACTTTGAATTCCGTGTCCCGCACCTAAATCAATAGCAACCTTTGTATCGCTCGGATAGATTCCATTATTTTCAAGGAAGTTTTGAAAGTCGGTTCGTTTTTGGTCGAAATCTCCAACCATCCAAGAATAAAAATCTGCTAAATGATTATCGTAATGTTCTTTTACTTTCATAGAATTCTGTTTCTTTCAAATGGCTTACAATGATATTTCGGTAAAGACTGGCGCAATAAGCATGATCTGCTCGGATCCATGATAAACATTGACCATCGCCTCAATGCCAAACTCACCGCCGTATTTGAGGATGTACCGACCAATTCCAGTCTGCAGTTCGAATACGTCATCCCGATGCAGGAGTATATTCGAAACAATGACTGGGTTGAACACTGGGGCAACAACGGTCTCCGCCTTTTTGCTCGTCTGGAGAAAGGCGCGGACCCTGAACACGTCAATGCAAAGATCAAAGACCTGATTGACCAGCACGTGGATAGATGGGAATCAGACGTCTTCCTGCAACCCATTTCGGATATGTATCTGTGGTCCAACTTTGAGAATGGCGTTCTTGTGGGTGGGCGAATCGATTATGTACGAATCTTTCTTTGTGTGGCAGTCTTTATTATTTTGATTGCCAGCATCAATTTCATGAACCTGGCAACGGCACGAAGTACTCAGCGCGCCCTCGAAATCGGTGTTCGAAAAGCAGTGGGCGCCAGCAAGTCATCGTTGGCCGGTCAATTTTTAGGTGAATCCATACTGACGGCAATGATGGCTTTTGTAATCGCCATGGTATTGGTTATAATACTCCTCCCCAATTTCAATCAACTGACCAATAAAGCCGTCAATGTTTCCCTGGCCAATCCGGGATTATGGCTTCAATTCGGAGGACTGGTGCTGTTTACAGGTCTTTTGGCTGGATCATACCCCGCTTTACACCTGGCATCCTTCAGTGTAATAAATGTATTGAGAGGTGCCTCCAGTAAGAAAACCCGTGGCAGTGGATTGCGTAAGGGCCTTGTTGTCTTTCAGCTCATGATGTCTATTATTCTGATTATTGGCACGCTCACTATCTACCAGCAGTTAAGTTATATTCGCAACAAAGTGCTGGGTGTTGACCGGGAAAATGTGGTTCGTATGGCTTTCGAAGGCAATATCCAAAGCCAGTTTGATGCTTTCAAACACGAATTGCTCAGTAAACCGGGCATTGTTAATGTGACAACTTCAAGCCAGAATCCACTCTCTGTCGGTAATAATACAATCGGTGTTGAATGGGATGGAAAAATCGAGGGAGATAATACACTTTATAGTATAATCAACGCAGGATATGATTTTGTGGAGACGATGAAAATCGACGTTAAGGACGGTCGCGTATTTTCAAGGGAATATGGCGCCGACTCGACCAACTACATAATTAATGAAAAGGCGGCTGAATCCATGGGCATGGACAACCCTGTAGGGCAAAGATTGGCTCTGTGGGACCGGGAGGGCTCCGTCATTGGTGTTGTTAAAAATTTCCATATGCAATCGCTGTACAGAGAGATTGAACCGATAATTATACGTCTGGCTCCTCAAAGTGCAAGCATTGTTCTCGTCCGTTTCGCAAGCGGGCAGACTAGGGAAGCACTTACCGTACTTGAAAATGTCCATAAAAAATTCAACTCGGCATATCCTTTCAATTGCCGTTTCCTCGATGAAGAATTTGAGCAAACCTACAGAAGTGAGACTGTAATCGGCACACTAGCCAAAGTATTTGCTGTGCTGGCCATCCTCATTGCATCCCTCGGTCTTTTGGGTCTTGCTTCTTTTACCGCAGAGCAGCGAAGCAAAGAGATTGCCATCCGAAAAGTGCTGGGGTCATCCATCTTGAAAATTATCGGGCTGCTTTCCAGAGAATTCATTCTCCTCGTCGTCGGCGCGTATGCTGTTGCCCTTCCCATCGCATACTACTTAATGACAAAATGGCTGGAAGATTTCGCTTTTCATACAGAAATCAGCGTCGGTATTCTGATCAGTGCCGGTGTTTTATCAGTGTTGATCGCTTGGTTAAATGTGAGTTACCAGTCGATCCGGGCGGCAATGACAAACCCTGTGATCTCTTTGCGTTCGGAGTAGCTGAGCACACGCTGAACCGTTTAGTACAGGGCACTCGGCGCATAGTTGAAATCAATTTCCTGTAGGGTGGGCGTGTCGCCCCGTCACCCAACGATGGTCCACAGGCCCATCCTGCGGACTATTTTGCTAAGTATTTGGTTTTATTATCATCTCGAAGGATTCTTACCTGAGAAACGTTCCACTACTTGCTTGCTCTGGAGCCAGTGAGATCTTAAAAACGTGCGTTTTGCTGTGATACTTTTCAGCTTTAAGATTTCACAGGCTCTAAAACAGGTCTGTGATAGAGCTTTGCTCACCCGCACAAAAACAGGCGGATTCGAAATGACAAAATTACAATGGCTTACATGATCCCCAATATGCAGATCTAAAATAGTTATGCACAACGGGTTAATTTATAGTAGTGATATCAAACCTGGCTATCTTTTTAAATATTGACACCGTAACCCCATTAAATAACTTCCTCTTGTCGTCTATATGTTCAAATCTGTCTTCTTTGATCAAGCTTGATAAACCGGCGTTTTGAATGTAACTCTTAAAATTATTATAATGTTCTTTACCTGCAATTCTTTCGATTATTGTAATCATGAATTTGGCCAGGATCGTCGTTTGACTGTCAAACACAAAATCAACAACAACAATTATACCATCTTTCTTAATAATTCTATGCGCTTCCTTGATAAAATTTTCCTGAGTATTTCTGTCTTTCTCGTGTATTGAAAAACTTATGATTGCGATATCAAATGATTCATTCTCAAAACTTGTTTGGGTTGCATCTTCATTATAAATATTAAGCGGGTGATCAGTATCCCTTGCAATTTCCAACATGGCTGTGGATCGATCGAGACAATGAAGGTCTTTAAATCCATTCTTTGCTAATAATTTAAGCTGATTTCCGGTACCGCAACACAGGTCAATGATGGCCTTCTCTTTAAATTCCAGAAGCTCATTCATTACGGAAATTCGAATCGGTTTAAGCGCCAAGTGCAGAACAGGGTCATATGTTTTTGCTGAAGAAGAATAGTCGTCTCTCATTGGGTGTAAGTTCCTTTATTGATGATAAAATCTTCAATACTGGGTGGATGACATATCACGGCCTATTTGGTGTGGCACGATATTTCACATTCATGATTTTATTATATGGTCTTTACGGCTACGATAGCCATTTCTCCATTATTGGGATCATATTCTGAACCCGCTACATCTGAATATAATTTCTCAACTTTGAACTTATTGTCTGTGAATTCACGAATGAGTTCTTCTCTGCTAAAATATTGAAGCCAGTTGTAAACAACTCGTGTTCGATTTCTTTCGACTATTGTATACTTATCAAGAACGACTTTAGCGTCATCGTATTTGAATGTGTTTTGAAAACCATAGTATTTTTCATCTGACCAAAATCCATTTAGCAGATTAATTTCATATATTGATTGTTCCTCTCTCTGTCTAAACGACTCCAAAGCGTAAACATCAAGCAATATTGAACCATTCGGTTTCAAAAGATAATAAAATTTTTGAAGCAATTCTGTTCTTTGGTTCGGACTCAATGCACAAAAATCACAAAAAATCATTGTAATGAGATCAAATTGTTTCTCAGTTTCAAACTCCAGATAGTTTTGTTGATAATAGGTAATGTCTAATTCTTTTTGATAAGCAATCTTTTTTGCATACTGGATGGACCTTCTTGAGAAATCGATCCCTGTAACTTTAGCTCCTTTTTCTGCAAAGCGACTTGTATATAATCCTGGTCCACAACCAAAGTCAATTATATTTGATGAATTATCTAGTTTGAAATGTGATGAAATCCATTCTACTGAACGTTCAATGAAGCTTATTTTTCGGGATGAAACGTCAATTGATTCATTAAGATGAAATTGAAGCATTTGTTTTGATGTATGTTCATCGTCCCACAATTCTTCAGCTGTGTAATATTGAAACGGGGCAGGACGAGAATTAATTATCTCTAAATTTTTATACATTTTCACCTCGTTTAAATTTTACCATATAACAGGTTATTGAGTGCCCAATCTACTC
>JAGLOF010000127.1 GCA_023139105.1 bacterium | reverse complement strand
CAGCAGAAAATTATGGTGTTGATCCATACAGAGGCTGGTTTGAGGATGGTGCATATATTTCACAATTTATGGCCGCTTATACTGATGCAGCCAGTGAATTTCATGCAGCGGGTGATCGTAATGCCACTGATATGTTGAACAATCTTGCGCCAGCGAGCCGACCTGATTTTTTATTGCTTCATCTGGGTACAAATGATATCGGCGGTATTGGTGAAAGTGAAAACCGGAATCTGGTAGGGCATCATAATACGCCCGGAACCATCATGTATGATTTGAAAGTATTGATGCATCAGATGCTTGATTGGAATATAGGGACAGCAGATGAGATTGAGCAGATATTTCTGGCACGCATAATTCCACGTGCGCCAATAGCAGAGTTTCCTGGAGTGAATGCCAATATTCAGGATTATAATCAGAAATTGATTAACTTGGTTTATCAAGATCTGGATGTACTGTATCCCGGGCGTATTACTATTGTTGATATGTATTCACCGTTTTATGCCAACCAGGGATTATACTATACCGCAGATAATGAACCTGTCACAATTGATGATCATATCCATCCTTCGGTGGCCGGATATGAAGCCATGAGTGATCAATGGGCCGATTATATTGTCGATTATCTCTCTCCAAATGTAAGAGATCAATTTGTCTATGCCGTTGCATCACAGTTGAACAGCCAATCAGGATGGACAGCGTCCTCGAGTCTGGTAATCAGCGATCAGGGTGAAAGCCCGGGTGGAGCATTATATTGTAATGCAACAAATGATTCATGGGATCATGTGGCAATATGGGATGATTCAAGAGGTATGAACTCTATCTCTATTCGAATTCATGGAAATTCTGAAAATAACTCATCGTATACCAGCAGTGTTGGTGTTCTTGTGGGTATGGGTGGCAACAATATCAATGATGCCCTGGTAAACCGCCCCGGTGGTTATATGGTCTTTATCCATCCGCAGGGACGGGCTGAAGTTTATATATGGGATGGCGCAAGATCTGGTGGGCCTATTGGTGCTAAAGTTGGTTCTGCTAACTTTCCTTTGCTGGCACCGCGTGATATCTTAACAGTGACTTATGAAAAAGAGACAGACAAAAATACTATCTTTATTTCTGTAAACGGTGGCACAGGTGTACCTGTCAAGCCGTCTATTCAATTGTTGACAACGGGCAATGAATATTATTCAGGTATTATTTTTAGAGGCCATTCCGATGCACAGGAAGCCTTGATGCTTGATTATATTGAGATGGATAATAACCGTGTTGATCTGATTCCGCCGGATGCAATCCAGCTGAATACTTTGGCAGCAGCAGCTACAAACAGTTCCATTACTCTTAACTGGTTAGCTGTTGGTGATGATGGTGGAACAGATGCGGAGAATAGAGCAAGTTATTATGATCTGCGTTACAGCATGCTTCCCATTATCAGTGATACTGATTTCGAGAGTGGTAGTATCGTAGGTGGAATGGAACCACCCAAGCATCCCGGTGAAGCCGAATCTGTGACTATCGACGGTTTACTGTCAGGTGCATCATACTACTTTGCCATTAAAGCTTCGGATGATTATGGCAATCAGGGTGATTTGTCCAATGATGTTCTTGGTACAACGACTACAGAGCGCATCAGTGCCGATCTTTTTGACAATCTTGATAACTGGAAGCTGGATACGGGTGAGTATATAGTTAATCCAAGTACTGGTGAGTTAAATAATCAGCTTGACTTGAGTTCTGACAGATGGGGAAGTATGGCTCTGTACAAAGCTGTTAAAAATCCGAATATGGTCAAAATGGTTTGGGGTGATGATGTAACTAATCCCCAGCAGAGTTCGGAGTTTGAGAATGGTGGTATAGTAATGATGGCCAGCGATACTTCTCTTCAGGCTAATGGTTACTTTATCTTTATTCGTAGTATTTACAGGAAAATTTATCTCTTCAGCACATATTGGGATCAGGGGACTGATACCAGGACATATCAATTCATCGATCAGGTAGCCTATGATTATGAATCTCTGGGTTCACTTCCAACGGCTAATGATACAGTGGCCGTGGTGGTCGATAATTCTGCGGAAACCTATGCCAAGTTTGATGTCTATGTAGGATTAAATGGTGCCTCTATGAAGCCGGCATCAATGGTTTCACTCTATGATACAAGGCCGGCGGCGCAACGGCATGGTCAATCAGAGCCATATTATTCCGGATTAATTTTAACACGTTACGGAAATACGCTTGGCCGCGATAATGGTGTTAAGTCTTATCTGACAACCAGTCCCCAGACAACTATATCCGGTCTGATTGCAGTGTCTCCTGTGAGCGGACTCACAGCCGAAGTTAATCAGGAGCTGGCTGATTCGGTGCGAGTGCGAGTTGAAGATCAGAACGGTCTGCCGGTTGAAGGCGTACCCGTATTCTTCAAGGTCAAGAGTGGAGACGGTGAAGTTAGCACGCCATATGTACAGAATGGCCGAATCCGTATGGAGACAGAATGGGGCAATCCTGTTTCACCGATGATAACTTTTACCGATGCTACGGCTTCCGGTGGTAAATATATTGCATCTATTCAGCATGGTGGCGATGTAAGAGGATATGCGACTTATGCATTCAGAGTAGATGACCCGGGAACATACTATTTTTGGGCAAGAGTAAAAAATGCTACATCTTCCCGTTTTGCCGTTGGATTTGAATTGGTTGGAAAGGATCCGGCTGGTTCCGGTATTACCTGGAAGGTTTTTGAAGATGCCACTATTACAGGAGACTGGCAATGGGACGTCATCAAGGAAGAGGGTACGGGGCATGCGCACTCTCACTTCCTTGCCCAGGGTTTTTATAATATTCGTTTAATAACAGCTCATCGTGATATCTGGTTGGATAAATTGATTATTACCAGAGATCAACCCAATACATGGCAGCCTACGGGTAAAGAAGAAGAACCGGTCAAACTATCTAATGCCGACGGTGAAGCCGCTGTTGCCTGGAAATTAGGTACGCATGCAGATGATCTTAGTACTGACGCCACAGATGAAGGTTTAAATGAGCTCAGCGTCTGGAGCTTCTGGAATGCAGAGGCGTTTATATTTACGGCAAACGGCATTGCTGCAGCAGCAAATTCAATTGCAGATGTAAGTGGCGAACTTAAGGGGACATCTGGTGACACATTGACATTGAAAGCCCAGGTCTTTGACTCTTATGTAAATAAAAAGGCGGGTCAACAGGTCAGTTTCAATATCACTAAAGGTGACGGCGCGCTGTTGACAGGACATGAGAGCCGCACAACAGATGCAGGCGGTATTGCCGAGGCAAGAATGATTCTCGGTGCTGAAGACAGTGTTAAAGTGGAAGCTTTTTATGAAGAAGGTGGTCCTAAAGTTGTGATGACGGCCTATGTAGTACAGGGTGATGTTGGCTCGCTGACTTCTCAGGCTCAAAATAGAAATCTTCATGTTGACAGTACATATACGGATTATTTGCGTGTATTGGTTAAAAATAATGCAGGGCAGCCTATGCCCACGAGTACGCCAGTACAGTTTCTTGTAATAGATAATATCGGTACAAAGGTTGGTCCTTCCAAGACATCAACCACTACTGTATGGACAGATGTAAACGGTATTGCCGTAACATCCATGCACACCGGTAGTATAGCTGGCATAGCCAATGTTATTGCCAAGACCGCCGGACGTCAGGTTGTAATGGCGCAGGATTCTGTCTTCTATACTGCCGTTCATATGAGTTCGGGCAGTAGTGGAGGTCAGGAGGTCTTGGATCCGGGGGCTCTTTCTAAACATCCGGTGAGGGTGTACATATCTGATGTAGACTGGAATCCTGTTAAGAATCATCCTGTAAGATTTGTAATTACAGATGAAGCCAGCGGTTTCACTTTTGAGAACAGTGGTGCTACAGTTGTAGAGAAGTTAACAGATAATCTGGGATTTGCTGCGGTCAACGTTAGAGCCGGTATGCTTCATGGTCATAGAGACGCTTATGCAGGTATAGTACAGAGTTCTTCTGACAATGGCTTTGGAAAATCTATCCCCACACCACAGAAGTTTACTTTTTTTGTAAAGTCCAATGCTTATCGTCTGGAAAAATTAAGTACTGGAAAAACAGATACTACCGGTGTTGTGACAGAGATGATAGGCCCGTTAAAGGTAAGGCTCTTAAAAGCCGATGGTCAACCTCTGGGCAATCAGCAGATTGTCTTTGAAAGAGTCAGTGGAAACGGCAGTTTTAATCCAGAAGTGAATCTGGCTAAGAAGAGTGTTATGGCCAATGCCGATGGTTTTGCATCTACAAATTTCTGGCTTGGAACATATGCCGGTGCAGATTCCAATTTAATTAGAATCTATACGGAAAATTATGACTGGTTGATCTCAACACAGTATAATTGTCTGGCACAATCTTCTATTGGCGATGAAATATTTGCCGTCGGTGATCAAGTATTATCCGGTACAGTGGGCTCCAGTCAAACAGTCGTTGTAAAAGTGCTGGATCAAGGCGGAAATCCCGTTGCCAATGAGAATGTAAATTTCCTGATTGTCGAGGGTACGAATGCAACCATAGGAAGTGGTTCGGCAGATGTCAGCCGTGAAGTAATGACAAATACACAGGGCGAGGCTTCTGTAGAGTGGACACTGGGTACTGAAGCAGGCACTGAAACGAATAAATTGCACGCCAGTGCCCATAATGGAAGTTATTCTTTAGACGGTTCTCCGGTGGAATTTATAGCCTCTACAAATCCTGGTTCTGTGAGTTTATCACGGTCTGAACTGGAAGCTACCAGCCATATCATGGTAGGGCCCGACCAGAGAAGCGAGATCACTGTCACGTTAAATGATATGTATGGTAATGCTGTATCCGGTCATGATGTAGAAATTGTAGTGCTTGGCGGATCAAACAATTTCCCGGCAAAGCAGGTTCAGACAAGTGATGCATCTGGTGTGGCAACCGCTTTTCTTTATTCGACATCGGCAGGAGAACGTACTATTAAAGGCATAGTAGATGGTGATACACTTTTTGCCTATGCTGAGGTGATCTTCCTGGCAGGTAATGCGTCACAGATTGTCGGAGATTCCGGCAATGATCAATATGGTAATATTAACACTGTTCTTGCTGAGCCATTTGTTGTTAAAGTGACAGATACGGATGGTAATCCGGTTGAATACGGTCCGGTCTCTTTTGTTGTCTACGGTGATGCCGGTTCGGTTGTTGAAGAACAACCTGTTATTACAGATGCCGATGGATTTGCCAGGGCACACTTCAAAATGGGTACTGCACTGGGCCGTTATGCTGCCTTGCAGGTTGCATCACCCAACCTTGCCAACAAGCCAACATTCTGGGTAAATGGCACAAATAATCCTACATATGCAATGTGGTATCCTGCTGGCTATGATTCTGAAATAGAGGCCGCAGCAGGTGAGACCAGTCCTCCGCTTACAGTACAGGTAAGTGATGTAGATTCCAAGCCTGTTGCCGGTGAGTGGGTCACTTTTTCAGTGAATCCAAGCGAAGGTACGAATGGAGCAATAATTGGTAATTCTACAGTAATTACCAATGAATATGGTCAAGCCTCTGTAAGATTTCGCATGGATACGCGTTCAGGATTTGAAAGCTGGGTATTTGCAGAGAATACAAAAGGAACGGGCAAGGTATGGTTTAAAGCCTTGAGCAAATCAGGGCAAGCTGTAAAAATTGCATCTATAGGTACAACTCAGTTGCCGGGTCAGATTATAGGCACAACAATCACACTCCAGGTAAAAACAACAGATGGTTTCAATAATCCGATATCCGGAGTAATTGTCTCCTGGATGAGTCTCAAGGGTGATGCGGATATCCTCGGAGCAACACAGGTGCCTTCAGATGCCAATGGTATTTCTGAAATCCAGCTTCGTCTGGGTAATCAGGCTGGAGCAATTCGTGTACAGGCCAGTGCTGCGCTTGAAGGTTCACCTGTAGTATTTGACATTGTCTCCAAGACATCTGAGCAGAATGCATCAAACTTGGTGAAAGTTGGTTTAGGTGTACAGACCTTGCATGGAACTGTCAGCCACTTCCTGGCGGACTCTCTCTATGCACGTGTTGCAGATGACTATGGCAATCCTGTTTCAAATCAACCTGTTTTATTCAGGATTCTATCGCCTATTTCCGGAAGTATTATCTCGGGTGACGGCAGGGAGTACTCAAATTCCAAAGGCATTGTTGCCATAGCGTTCAAATGCGGTCCCACGCCTGATATTACACATCAGATAGAGGCTCGATGGGGTAATAAGGATGTTATCTTTAATGTTCAGACACATAATAATGCAAGCTTCCCAGTGCTGGATAAAGACTATATCAGCAGTATATATACAGGTGTTGAAGAAGGTTCGGCTCTGTGGATAGATCTAAGAGGCAGCGATGCCGATGGTGATGCTCTGGAATTCCAGATAGGGGGCGTTGCGCCGCCAACAGGAGCCTATATTGATGCTGTTCAGGGTGGGAATCGTGCTACTTTCAAATGGACACCCGGTTTTGAACACGGCAGGGATGAATCTTATGATATTATCTTGCGCGTTGTTGACGGTAAGGGTGGCTTTGATGAAAAGGAAGTCAAGATTTTTGTACAGAATTTGAACCAATTGCCCCGGATTAATGCAACGTCTCCCGTAGGAAATGATGTTAATGTTAACGATGGGCAAACAGTTATTTTTGAGGTTAATGCAACTGATCCTGATGGTGATCCTTTGGTTTACTCATGGTTGGTAGACGGATCGCAGATTAATAATAATTCTGCTGTTTATCATCATAAGGCACCTGATAATATTACAACAATACAAATTATAGATGTCCTTGTATCTGATGGACCGTTTACTGTTACTCACCGCTGGACACTCAATGTTACTACTGCTGTTGAACTGGCTGCAATGAGTGCAAGTTTCCAGGTTGCAGACGGTACTGTCCGCCTGATGTGGCAGACAGTGATAGAGACTCATCATGCAGGATTTGATGTTATGCGGAGTCAGCTTGAACATGGTGCGTACACAAAAATCAATGAATTCCTGATAAATGCCAGTGATGACGGACAATATGTCTTTGTTGATCGGAATGTTGTTGCAGGTCAAACTTATTATTATAAAGTGATTGATCGCGATTATTCCGGTGCAGGCAGAGAACATGCCGTCAAGATGGTTTTTGTACCTGCACCTGAGCGATTTGAACTGTTACAGAATTATCCAAATCCATTCAATCCTTCTACGATGATTCGTTTTGAACTTCCAAGACCGGGGCAGGTGAAGTTATCAATCTACAATATGCTGGGACAGCCTGTGTGTGTTTTGATTGAGGAGGATATGCCTGCCGGATTCCACTCCATTGAATGGGATGGCAATGATACAAATGGTATAGGTACGGCAACGGGACTATATCTGTATCGTTTGGAATATGATAATAAAGTGCAGGTAAGACGTATGATAAAATTGCATTAAATATTAATAAATCATTAAAAATGGGGCATGACCGGTTTTTTCCAGTCAGGCCCCATTGGCAATATTTTCTCTTTGAATGCTTCACTTCATGTTCCTTTAAACACTGGCTGATATGAAAATATTATTTCGACTATTCCTCTTCCTCGTTCTCGGATGTTCATTGGGACTATCGCAATCACGCATTTTAATTGTTGGTGATTCAATTACCCGGGGTGAAAGAAGCAGTTCCGGAAAAGGTTTCAGGCAGTTGCTGCTTACATATTTACAGGATTATGGATATCCGGCATGTTTTGTGGGTTCATTTGGTAGTGATCCTGTTAAGGCACATTTTCGCGTAGGTGCACAGACACCAAGTTTTTATTCCGGTCCGGGGGGATACGGAGGAGATTTGGATGTTGCCGTTGCTCTGGATGAATATAGGCCTAATATTGTAATCATACATCTGGGTACTAATGATGTAGATATAGATCTGCCAATGGCACCTTTTTATACAGGGACACCGTCAAATCTGGAGGCTGGCACAATTACAGGCCGTATTGCATATTTGCTTGCATATATAGCCAGATGGTCAGATGGTAGCGAGGACGCTTGTGTAAGGCGAATTCTCGTCTCCAAGATAATTCCAAAACCAGGCAACTCTGAAAAAATTGATGCATTAAATGGAGAGATCGTTAGAATAGTTGGCTTTGCAAATGCTAACCAGATAAGCCGAATTGCACCGGGACTTCTGGAACTTGTAGATCAGCACACCAGTTTCAATGTTGCTCAAATGATGTCATATGATATGACACATCCCAATGACAATGGATATGCACATATGGCAGAGATATTCTATAATGCTATGATGTCTCTTCCAATGTCAATAGAACTCTATTCAAATGAAGATATTGAAGGGATATTCGGTCTGGAGCTGAAGTTGTCTCCACAGATTAAAGTAGTTGATCATTATGGTAATGCAGAGAATGGTGTGCCGGTTTCTTTCAAAATACTCAACGGAGATGCAACACTGTTACAGCAGGGGCCGATATATACACATACCGATGGTATAGCTGCTGTGCCAATCAAACTTGGAGGTGTTGGCAGTGTCACCATAGAAGCTCGGTGTGGCATGCTTAAAGATTCTGTAACTACTTTTAGCATTAGGTCTTTGCCCGGCCGTAGCATAGCGGGTATAATGGAATATGGTAATTCAGGAATCCCGATCCGGGATATTGTTCTGCATTGGCGTCAGCAAGATCTGGATGCTTCGGTTTCATCTGTAGATGGTCTGTTCGAATATGCCGGTTTTACTTTTATGGAACAGATTACTCTGCTGCCGCGGCAGCTGCCCCCTGGTTCTGCCGATGAAATTCATAGTTATGATGCTGCTCTGGCTGCACGGGCCGCAATGGGCCTGGATGAATTAAATGCGGAATCATCTTATTATGCAGATGTTGACAGAGACGGACAGGTCTCTTTGCGTGATGCTGCTTTGATTGCACGCTGCGCAGTTGGTTATAATGCGTCGGTGAGTGATTTTTCATCACAATGGTTATGTTTTCCTGACTCTTTAGTTCTGAGTGCATCGTATGATGATATCACTGATCTGCACTGGACGGCCCGTATCATGGGTGATGTGGATAAAAGTTGGGGAGGCAGTACAGTATCAAAAATATCTACGACTGTCAGTGTGGATGTTGATTTCAGAGATGATGAAAACATTGTAATACTCTCTATCAGTAATGGAGATGTTGCATTTCTTGCTATGGATGGTATTATAACCTGCCCGACAGCCGCCAGGTGTTTCGTGAAATCATCCAATAGGACACATAATGGGCAGGTCTTGATAAGGAAAATTGAGCCGGGACGCTGGCAGTTTGGCGTTTATGCACTGGATAGTTTAAAAGACAATGGGCTGGAGTTAACCCTTATATTAGATGATGATGGGGAAGAGGTGCAGCTGGACATGGATGAATTGT
Organism: bacterium; assembly: GCA_023139105.1. Lineage (GTDB taxonomy): Bacteria > Zhuqueibacterota > QNDG01 > QNDG01 > JAGLOF01 > JAGLOF01. The sequence goes on along the minus strand of JAGLOF010000127.1, from coordinate 5,308 downwards.
GTGTTGACGGGCATACAATGGCTTCGTGGAATTACAGAGAAACTCTGGCAATGCCTGACAGATGGAGCATAGGACCAAATTATCCTAATCCTTTTAATAGTCAAACTGTAATTCCTTTTTTTATACCTGAACGTTCTCAGGTAAGTTTGAAGATTTATGATATTTTGGGGAGAGAGCTCAGATTATACAGATACAAATCAATGAGTCGGGGAGAACACGTTGTGTATTGGGATGGCTGTGACAGTGACGGTGAGATGCTTCCAAGTGGTACTTATTTTGGTGTTTTACAATCAAATGATATCCGTAGATTTTTAAAAATGCAACTCTTACAATAGGACAATAATATGTGCGGGCGTGCATCATTTTTTAGAATTTTATTCTTCATTACTTTGATTTTTTCTGCATCCACATTAGTGGAGGCTGCGGATTCCAATTTGATCAATGTGCAGACACGATATGCAGATGGCGGCATTCCGGCTGAAGTAGGTTTTACAGCATTTATTTCCGGACGGAATACGGAAGTTTTAACAGAACTATCAGAAGGCTGTAGCTACAATGCCTCCACAGGAATAGTTAATATTGAGTGTGCTGGTTTTTTATCCGATTGGATAGATGGTGAAGTGTTGAATATCGCTTTTTCAGATGGGGATAATTTTACCGGCACGCTGAAGCTGCCTCTGTTTTCAGACGCTGGTACTCTTCCCGGATATGTTATATTGTCAAATCCTGCACACCAGGCCAGGCTGCGCATTGGAGATTCAGCAATTGTTCAAGGAAAATCATCTGAGATTCCGATCTATTTGGATGGAATAGCACCGGAAGATTCTGTCATTGCCTATGAATTGACATTATCCTATGATTCATCATTACTCTCCGGTATTGGTGCTGAAGCGCAAATGACAATGACGGAATTATGGGGTGTGCCACTTTTTGTCAACAGGCAATCCGAGATGGTCATAGGTGCATTTACTACAAATCAACCCGGTTCTGAATTGGTTTCAGATAACGGCATATTGGTTAAAGCGAAGATGTTTCTGGACGCTCTGCCGGATGACTCCAGTCCACCTTATACCACAATCCATATTGTACGTGCTTCTATTTTTACTTTGACAGAGACTATTCGTATCTCTCATTTTCAATCAGGATTATTGGAGGTCTCTGGTATCTATGCGGACCCCGGCGGCCCTTACACAGGTATTGAAGGAACGGCTGTTACATTTGATGCTTCTAATTCTATAGGGGCAATAACATATGGTTGGGATTTTGGTGATGGCGCAACAGGTCAGGGTATAGCACCCTCTCATATATATAATGACAATGGTGTCTATACATTGATGCTGACAGCTTATGATAAAAATGGACTGGCAGGTCAGCCTGCAACAACGATTGTAACAGTTAGCAATGTTGCACCCGTTGTCGATGCTGGCGACGATATAAGTGGTAATGAAGGCGAATCGTTGAGTTTTGGTGGTAACTTTACAGATGCCGGCAATGGGGATACGCATTCGTTCATTTGGGATTTTGGTGATGGACATACTGCCATGGGTTTGAATGTTTCACATTCATATGTTCAAAATGGGATGTATTCGGCAAAGTTGACTGTAGAAGATGATGATGGTGGAATAGCTTCGGATATGATTGCCGTAAGTGTGAATAATGTGTCTCCGATTGCTGATGCCGGCGGCCCTTATTATTCTGTTACCGGGATGGAAATTCAATTTTCCGGCAGTGTTATTGATCCGGGTGCTGCAGATACACATACATACAAGTGGGATCTCAATAATGATGGCAGATATGATGATCATGCAGGGCAATATCCCCTGATGACTTATTCCGAACTTGGAAGCTATAGAATAGGTCTGCGAGTCATGGATACTGATGGTGCCACTGATGTAGATGATGCTATTGTGACAATTACAGAAGGTATTGAAATTACAATCACTACAAATTTCCCCGAAGAATCCATGATAGCTCTGGTTAACGGAGAAGTCTATTCGCTGCCCCGGACTTTTTCTTTCAGCCCGGGTCAGAAGATTAGACTGGAAGCTCCTCTTGATCAGACTATTGATGCCGGTTCACGATATAAATACTCATCATGGGCAGAGGGCGGTAATCGTATAAAAGAAATTACTGTACCGGATATCAAAACAACATACACGGCTAATTATCAGCTTCAATATTTTGTTGATATAAAGACAGGGGATGTGCCTACAGAAATTTTTGGTGAAGGCTGGTATTACATAGGAGATATTGCAGATATAAGTGTGGAGTCTGATGTCATCCGCGTTGAAAAGGAATCTCGTTATACTTTTTCATCATGGACAGGTAGTGGTGATGGTTCATATACTGGTTCTCAGCGTACTATAAGTATTACAGTAGATTCACCCATAATTCAATCTGTGAGCTGGAATACGGAATACTATCTTCAAATTGCCACAGCATATGGTATTGCCAGCGGTCAGGGTTGGTATGCACCGGGTACGGAAGTGGCTATAGAAGTCAGTGATCAGGCGGCTTCAGGATTAATGACAAGGCAGGTATTTACAGGATGGTACGGAATAGGCGAGGGCGCATATACCGGGCCTGATAATATTGTAAATGTTACTGTCAATGGTCCCCTTACGCAGATTGTAGCATGGCAGACGCAGCATCGAATCGATGTGATCTCAGAGTATAACATTCCCCTGGGTGCAGGCTGGTATCCTGTGGGCACAGTAGTTCAGGTTTCTATTGATATCAGCATGTCATCTGAAGATGGAACTAGAATCAATTTTATCAGATGGCTGGGCTCAGGAGAGGGCGCATATACAGGCCAGGACGCAAGTTTCTCTTTAACTGTTCAGGGTGGTATTACGCAGCAGGCAGAGTGGCAGACTGAATACTATTGTGATATTATCTCCGACCATGGAGATCCTGCAGGCAGCGGCTGGTATCATCGGAATCAACTCATCACTTTGTCAGTCGATGAATTTGTCGATCTTGGCCAGGGAAGCCGTATGCGGTTTGATGGCTGGGCAGGCAGTGGAGACGGCAGCTATTCCGGAACGGATAGATCCGGAGAGATAATAATACAGGGTCCTGTAACAGAACAGGTAATGTGGCAGCAGCAATACTATATTACCACATCATACATACCTTCGGGTGGCGGAGTAATCAAAGAATATCCTGCTCCCGGTGGATGGGGTGATGCGGATACAGACATCACTGTTACAGCACTGGGTAATGCTGAGTCGAATTACGGTTTTTCAGAGTGGTCGGGAGATCTTGACGGCTATGTTAATCCCGGCCAACTATTACTGAATGGCCCTAAGACAGTTATCGCATCATTTGCGCAAGGGAATCTACATGTTTTAACTGATCCTCCCGGGCTGCAATTAGCCATTGACGGCGTGCAGGTCATTGCTCCATTTGTTGCCGATTGGAGTGTAGGTGAAGTTCATAATATTGCCGCTATTACTCCTCAAGGAGATCAGATTGCAGAAAAGTATGATTTTAATGTGTGGAGTGATGAAGGAGCAGTAGCTCACGATGTCACAATTTCCAATATTGAAGCAGTCTATACGGCAAGTTTTGATGCTTCATATTTTATTAAAGTTGAATCTGATTTTGGAAGTGCTCAAGGACAGGGCTGGTATCTGCCCGGCTCCACAGCTCATCTGTCAGTTGATGATGTAGTTGTTGAGAGTGATCTGCTCAGGCATCGTTTTACCGGATGGACAGGTATAGGTCCGGGTTCAATATCTTCAGCTCAGCGTGAAATTGATATTAGCGTACAGGGTGCAATTACTCAAAAAGCAGCGTGGGACTATGAATTTAAGCTGGCTACAGAACTATATCCCGCAGGCACTCCCGGTATTAATATCACAGCCTACCCTTCCGGCCCATGGTATGCACCCGGTACATCTGTACTTCTGACAATAGAGTCAGAATCACCTGATGTACAATTTACCGGTTGGAGTGGAGATATTCAGAGTGATAACCAGACAATCCAAGTCATAATGAACGGCCCTGTCTCTGTAAGGGCAAATTTTTATCTGCCTAATATGCCGCCATATTTTGAAGCTATACCGCTCTTGCATATTGTGGAAGATATGCCCTTTGTCCGCTCCTTTGACTGGCTGGCCCAGTATGTCAAAGATCCCAATGATGGGATTAACGAATTGCAGATAGATATCAAGGGCAATTCCGAGGTTGATGCATCTATAGATGCTGCCAGGCGGGAGGTAGTTCTATTGCCTCTTCCTGACTGGAATGGGCGGACACAGCTTCAAATGCAGGTCACAGATCCTCAAGGAGAGATTGCTGAATGCATAATTGATGTTAATGTTGTGCCTGTAGATGATCCTCCCGGTGCATTTGAGCTTTTAGAACCTCCTTTAGATGCAAATTTTGATGAGTGGTCATGGACTACGGCATTCAAGTGGCAGCATTCGGAGAATGTTGATCCGGGCGACACATTGACTTACAGTTTTTATTTTAGTCCGCATGCAAGTTTAAGGGGAGAGGGTACAATTGCCGTAGCCTTTTTGACTGATACGACATTATTGGTCTCTGTAAAAGATCCGGGTACATATTATTGGGGTGTTTGGGCAGAAGACAAGGCGGGCCAGAAGACACGTTGTAATGAGATACATTCGATTACCTTACTGACAGATGTCAAGATTGATAATAAAACACGTCCGCAGCAATTTGTGCTGCATCAAAATTTTCCAAATCCCTTTAATCCCATAACGCATATCCGTTACGGTGTGCCTCATGGCGGTCCTGTTCAGCTTTGTGTCTATGATATGCTGGGCCGCAGAACCGTCATGCTTTTTGATGGTGTGGTAATGCCAGGCATGTTCGAGGCAACGTGGGACGGTCGTGACTCAATGGGCAATGAGGTTGCCAGTGGTATATATATTGTGCACATGAAGGCTGGTGATTTTCAGGAACAACGGAAGATGTTGTTGTTGAGATGATTTTTGTCTTCCTGAACTTGTTTCAGGATCTCTACCACGGAAAATACTCAGTGAGTTATTGGCATCCGTCAACGCCTGTCTCTGCGAGGGAGCCTGCTCTTTAGGCGATCGCGGCAGTCTCCTCAAAGCTCAGCAGGAACTGCAAATTGATCGATCGTTCCGTGGTGGAGAGCTAGAGCATGGCACACAGATGACACGGAAAGTGCGGATTAATACGGATTGAAACAGGGGTAAAATAATTTTTGTCTTCCTGAACTTGTTTCAGGATCTATGCCACGAAAAACACTCGGTGAGTTATGGCATCCGTCAATTCCTGTCACTGCGAGGGAGCCGTTTGTGCAGGCGAC
>JAGLOF010000126.1 GCA_023139105.1 bacterium | reverse complement strand
GCGGCTTCGTGGTCTTTGTGATCTCTGTGCGAGTGCTCTTTTTTTTATTTTTTCCGCTCTTTTTCGTAGGCAAATGTTCCTGCTCTTCTTTCATTTTATAAAAATTTGGGTGTCCCTGTGTCGAAAACAGGAGGGATGACAGCTTTTTTTTAATGCATATGTCCCTCCTGAACTCTTCATGCCGACCAGAGGTCAATGCCTTTGTCAGGAGTCTACAATTGACAGCCTATCAACCAATAGCTGAAGTGTTCAAACCAATTTAAATATATAACAACATGTTTCTTTTACTTTTTTCCATGAAATCACATAACTTCTGTAACTTATTTGTTCTACTTTCGTCTAAGATATTAACCATGGAGGAAAGATGTTTCAAATTACAACGCGCGAAGAACAAATTTTACTGGCTATTCTGGCATTAAAAGAAGAAGCATATCTTGTAGCTGTTAAAAAATATTTGGCCGATGTCCTTGATATCCGCTGGACTGTTGGTGCAATTCACAAACCCCTGCGAAAATTGGAAGAGGCTGGTATATTATCATCTCAACTGGGAGAGTCGACATCTCAGCGTGGTGGCCGTGCAAAGAAGATATATACAATCTCAACCCAAGGTATAGAAGCTCTGGCAGAACGTAAACGTCAACACGATGCACTATGGGCCAGTTTTGATCATCTGGAGCTGATTAAATGAGGCAGCGTCCCTTCAAATGGGCAGAAAAGTGTATGGCTTTCTTGATAAAGGATCAGGATACTTATCATCTATTGGGTGATTACACTGAACTGCATCTTGACATATCAGAATGCCATAGTCCTTTGCGAGCTCATCTATGGTATATGTCTCAATTAATTATGAATGCTGTAGAAAAATTAAGCGACTCATTAATTTGGAGAATAATTATGATAATGAATTATTTAAAAATTGCATTTCGTCAATTATGGCGCCAAAAAGGCTATACATTGATCAATATTTCAGGTTTGTCCGTTGGTATGGCATTATTCATTCTTGCTATGTTGTATTCAAGTTTCTTTTTGAATTATAATCATTTCCATAAAGATCTTGACCAGATTTACCTGGTTGGGATGGAAGAGGTAAATGGTCATGTACGTCTACTTTCACCCGATGCCCTTGCACCCAGAATTGCATCCTCTGTTGAAGGTATTGAAGGTGTTACTCGATATGATTTTACAGGGGAAAAACGCATCCGTGTTAATGATAAGACATTCTTTGAGCGCCGAATCCGCCGTGTAGATCCGGAATTCCTCTCAATCCTCTCTTTTCCTCTATTGAAAGGAGATGCTCAGGAAGCACTATCTCATCCTGATGCAATAATTTTAAGTGAAGCCACAGCAATGAAATATTATGGCAGCCTTGATGTACTGGGCAAATCATTTAACATTGGCGAAGATGACGTAGTTATTGTTACCGGAGTTTCAAAAAAAGAACCTCTTAATTCAAGTATACGTTTTGATATGATCCGCCCTATCAAAGAAAATCAGAATGAACAATGGGATTGGCGCACAACTACTATATTTAAAATTACAGAGGGAGCAGATCTCAATAAAATCAATAAACAAATACTTACTATTTTGCAATCTTCAATTCCCGAAACAGATTGTCCCAAAAGAGTCTTCTCATATCACTTGAAAGACCTTCTATTCAAACCCTCGGGGATTACCACAAATTTCTCCAGCCAGCCACGAGAACAGTATTTTTTCATCATAGTTGTAGCCATTGCACTATTACTGGTTGTATGTATTAACTTTATGAATTTATCTACCAGCCAGGCACTTAATCGGGCAAGAGAAGTTGGTTTGAGAAAAGTTGTGGGTGCTCAGAGATCTCAACTGATTCAACAGTTTCTCGGTGAATCAATGCTGATTGCCTTTATGGCTCTGCCTCTGGCAATACTGCTATATGCACTGTTCAGGCCACATTTTGTCACCTTCATGTACCTTGAGACACAGCTAAGCCTGTGGGCTGAGCCTAAACCTGGCTTGATTGTCCTTGCAGTGACTATCGGTGTTGGATTGATCTCCGGAGGATATCCGGCAATCGCTCTATCTGCATACAGGCCATCGGCTGTTTTGAAGAATCAGATCATCGGTCGCTTTAAGAAAGGGTTCCTGCGGAAGATTTTGGTTACTGTTCAGTATATCTTTTCAGTCATGCTCATTATTATAACCATTGTCACAGTCAGACAATTTGGTTTTGTAACAAAAACCGATCTTGGCTACTCACGTGAAAACGTACTGTCTGTTCGTTTTCCAGTTAGTGCGGGTGACAAAATTGACCCGATATATGAGGCATTGCTGCAACACTCAGGTGTTGAATACATTGGCAGATCCAATTCCTATCCGGTTGACTGGGGTGGTGGCGCCCAAACAAAAGTTTATCGTGATAGAATGAATGAGACCTCTGCCATCCGGGCCCAGATATACAGTATAGGCCACGATTTTATTGAATCGCTCGATATGCGGTTGCTGCATGGCAGATCATTCTCCCGCGACTTTAATGAAAAGAACCATGCAGTCGTATCAGAGTCTTTTACGAAACGTATGGGATGGGACGATGCAATTGGTCAATCATTTGAGTTTGAGGGCTGGAAAGGACAGGTAGTTGGCGTCCTGGATGACTTCCATTTTAACCATGTCTTTTTTGCTGCTACGCCTAACGTTTTAATTTACAATGAGAATGTAAAATATGTATTCCACATTAAAACCAGGCCCGGACAGATGGAATCAGTAGACAGAGAGATGGAGAGGCTTTGGAATGCATCTATCGAAACTCATCCATATACATCAGATAAATTACATGACTATTTTTTAGAACTATTCAAACAGACTGTAAAAGGACAGGAACTTATTACATTGCTAAGTATTACGGCAATATTCTTCTCATGTCTTGGCCTTCTTGGGTTGGCAGCTTTTACAATTGCCCGGAAAACCAGAGAAATAGCAGTAAGAAAGGTACTGGGGGCCTCTGTTACAGGCATCACTTCAAAACTCATATATCAATTCCTGTTGCTTATTGCAATTGCCAATATAATCGCCATGCCATTGGGATATTACGGGGGCTCATTCCTGCTCAATATGGGCTGGGTAGAACGCATACCATTCTCCATTGATATATTTCTCATAGGCGCAGGGATCTCTGTATTGACAGCATTGCTGGCCGTAACATTTCAGAGCATACGCGCTGCAAATGCAAATCCGGCAAAGACATTGAGAACAGAATAAAAACTTTGGATCAGACCCCGGTTGTTGTCGTTCTTTTTACGACATCACCGGGTGTCTAACTCACATAAAAACATAACACCCGGGATCGAATATTAATAATACCCGGGGTTTTTCGACAGCCTCAACGCAGATGAGCACAGCATGTTGGCGTTCCGTAAAGCGTCAAAAAAGAGCAGGACAGGATCACAGGATTGACAGGATGATAAATTAGTCAGAACAGAGTTCTAAAAAAATCCTGTAGATCCTGAAACAAGTTCAGGAAGACAAAATAGAATGCCTCCTCTATCTCCTTTTCGATTTTTTTTGAAGGTAATGCCTAAAAGCTATGGGTTTTCCCATTTGACTAATCAATATTCTATAAGCAATTAAAGTTAATTCATAGTTCATAGGATATTTACCTAAACCAATTTTCCCTTGATATTTATAATCAAATTTGTCATATTAAAAAAGATGGACTGTAGATATAATTTTACAAATTTGGAGAAATGATGGAAGCTTTTAAATATATTGTAGACGTTGATAGCCGGGGACAAATATCTGTCCCTGACATTCCACAAATAAAATCATCAACAATAAATATAACAATGACAATTTTGATATTGTAGTAGCTGCATTGACTTCGAATTTATCATCCGAAAGGCTCTAAAAATGAACAAAGATGAAATAATGCGTTTGATAAAAGAAAATTATGATTTCTTAGTGTCAGAATTTCATGTTTCCAAAATTGGGATTTTTGGATCAGCAGTTACTGGCACTATGACTGAAGATAGTGATTTGGATATAGCCGTTGAGTTTAATGGCCCAATTGGATTCAAATTTAACAGGTTTGTAGAATATCTTGAAAACTTATTTGAGAAAAAAGTCGATGTACTAACAAAAACCGGAATTGAAAATATTAGAGTTAAAGAAGTAGCACTAAATATTGAAAGATCTCTAACTTATGTCTGAGAGAGAAGACAGGGTTGTTATCCAGGACTTGAATGAAGCTGTTGATAGAATAATATCATATACACTCAAAATGGAATATGATGATTTTCTACAAGATTTTAAAACACAAGATGCAGTGATAAGAAATATTGAAATTTTAGGCGAAGCCGTCAAATTATTGTCTAATGAGTTAAAAAGAAACTATCCTGATATACCATGGAAAGATATTGCAGGAACAAGAGACAAACTGATCCATGACTATTTTGGTGTAAATATTGATATTGTATGGGATATCGCAAGGAATGAAATTCTCACTTTATCTGCCCAACTAAAAAATATCATGAACGACTATATATAATTCAACATCCTGTGTTCAATCCTTTTATCTGCTCTCTAATCCCGAGGGATATCATACTTATAGCCATCAGACCATTCAACAACCTACGTTCCGGAGTGACATGAATAGTTCAGGATTAACGACTCTCTCAAGCTAATATTCCATTAGTGGGGCCGCATAATTAGATATTTTCAGTAGTATTATGCTAATGCAAACTTATCAAAGAGGATAAGAAAGAATGTTGGATACTTACACCGAATACATTGATCGATATCTCAACAAATTAGGTTTGGGAGATAAACCCTGTCCCGGTGAACATCATTTCGTGAGCTCATACCTGGTCCCACGATTGTTTGCGTTGAATCAACGAGTGCCTGACTACATAAATCCCGACGGAATGAAAGGTATCATAGGGGATGTAGCCTACTACAAGGGTCAAGATTACCAACTATGTATCGAAGTAAAGCTTGGAACAATTCGTCTGACAAAAAGAGAATTCAATGAGTGGATAGTGGCTGACGATAGCTCACGCTTGCCACACATGTTTATAGGTATCTGTTTGGATGGTATTGTTATCTGTTCATGGAACGACTTTCGACTGGCCTACATCAAATCAGTTAAGAAACGGAATGTTAAATGGGAACCAAAGACCATTGCAAAGGGATATGGCCCATCGAAAGCAGTCAACCTAATACTGGAGTATCTCGGCAAAAGTAAGTATTTCAAAAAAGGCGATACACTAAAAGAATCCAAGGAACTTGAGAGAAAATTCATAGACGCACTTAAAAACGAAATAGATTGCAACAAGGCCAATTCAGTCGACACAATAAGCTGCACGGCTGAATATTGGGCTCCTTTAAAATAAATAATCTAAATACTCTCTTTCCCTGTCATATTTGTTCCATGAGCCAGATACTTTTTCATCACTTCAATTGATAGATAGCCGCACCTATTGCTGACATCTTCACCCTTAATCTACCCCTCTGAATATCGGCAGTCCCTTCATCAAGTAAGCCAATGGCCGCAGATAAATCATAGACATCGGGTAACTGCAATCTCACAACTTGTTCTCTCTCACTTTTATTCAAAACGATTAGCAGGCGTTCATGAATATCTGACCGCATATACGCATAAATATTCTCATCATAATAAAGTGTGACAAAATCGCCATGGTTCAATGCCGAATGATTCCGGCGCAGACGGATTATCCGGGAGACATCTGCCTTCATCTGTTTTTCAATAGGCTTCAACGCATCGCCGAATCTCATAGGGCGGCGGTTGTCCGGATCGGCTGCACCGGTGAGGCCGATCTCATCTCCGTAATAGATCACCGGCACACCTGGAATAGTCAGTACAAAAGCCAGATAGAGCTTGGCCTTTTCATAACTGGAGGCATGATCCACCTCCGGGCGGTTCACAGACCACGCCTTTTCAACGGCTGTGGGATCGCCCAGCGGCACGTCGCCATCGGCCTGAGCCATGTAACGCACCTTATCGTGGCTGTCCATGAGATTGCCCATGAGATGATGCATGGTGTACACATCGAATGTCTTATGCATCTCCGCATCCAGTGCTGCAAAGGAGGCCTCGGGCGTGAGAAAAACATACTGTCCCACATCGTAGATCTGAAAGTTAAATTGTGCGTCCAGCTGGCCGTTGTTCACGTAAGAGCTGATTAAATCATAGCCGCCAAAAGTCTCACCAATCTGAAAGGTCTCGCGCCCTTCAGGGATTTCGATCTCCCGTCGCACCTTACGCGTCAGTGTCCGCCAGAAAGTGTGGGGCACATGCTTCACCGCATCCTGCCGGAAACCATCTATACCCGTCTCCTTCATCCACCAGACCGCATTGTCCGTCATGGCTTCCAGTGCCTCGTTGGAGCCGATATAATCGAATGACGGGAGGAAGGTGTCAAACCAGGTGGTCAGCCGGTACTCATCCCAGAAGCGAATATTCTTGCGACCGTCAGACAAATCCAGCGTGCCGAACCATTCCGGGTGTTCCTTGAAATAGGGATGGTCCTGATGCACATGGTTGGAGACAAAATCCAGCAGCACCTTGATGCCCTTTGAATGTGCTTTATCGACCAATGCCTTGAACAGCACCATATCACCAAATCGTGGCTCAACCTTTGTGGGGTGCACCGGCCAGTAGCCATGATATCCGGTGAACCAGCGGTGCGGTTCGGGAAATTCACGATAGGGTTGATCCGGATTATCATTTACCGGAAAGAGCCACAGTGTGTTGATGCCAAGGTCCGTGAAATAACCCTTATCCAGTTTGTCGATGATACCCTGCAGGTCACCGCCGTGATAGTTGGCCTGTTCAGACAGCTCAGGATGATTAAGAGCCTGTGTGTTGGATTCATCACCATCGTTGAAACGGTCAATCATTATTGAATAGATAATGGCATCATTCCAACTAAAATGTTGCCCCACTCTTCCTGACTCAATGTTTATTTTCTGGAAAAATGAGACATTTCCATCTTTCGTAACGGCGCAGCGAATGATTCCTGATCTTACAATGGGAATAGTAATCCGAATCAAATGGCCTTCAATTGATATATTTTCATCGGGAATAATTTGATTATCAAGTAGCGCAATGATCTGCCCCTTTGTAACAGATGTTGATCTGCCGTCTGCAGTAAAGGCAAATTCATACATTGTACATTCTTTTTCTTGCACTTGTTTGAGTATATGAAGATGTAATTTTTCCGGATGACGAGCAGGAATGGTAAGTAATGAATTGTATTCACCGAAAGGATTGGGAATTTTTTTACTGTTTTCAGGATCAACATATTCCTTGCCGTCTACATAAAAACGGTACTCATAACGGCCAGCCTCCATTGGAAGCGAGACAGTGTAGCTGCCATCTCCATCATCATCTGTCATGGCAGTGGCATGCCGGTTCCAACTGTTGAATGAACCGAAGACAGTGACAGACTGCGCATTTTCAGGCGGAGAAAAATCAAAACTATGTTCCGGATTAATTCGTGTTCTGCTAGGAATGATTATAGGCTGATTATACAAAATAGCTTCAACCAGTGCTACTCCTTCAAAATCGGATGCGGGTGTAAGACAGAGTCTTCCCGAGTGCCTGTCATACTCAAGGCGAATGTTAGAATGGGGCTTGAACTCAAGATCGTAATCGGCGGCATAAAAAAGATCACTGATTATGATTTCCGTCTTCTGTCCGGCCTGTAGGTTGACAAGGGGAATCAAGTCTGTTACAAGCGGCGGTTGTCTGCTACTGCAATTAAATGCTATTAATAAAAACGCTCCGAGGACGATACACAAAAATACAGTTAAATTAGAACGCATAAATCCCTCCAAAATCCGGATCTTATAATTATGGCATTTGTGATAAATTAATGTATTTATTGAGGCAAAGCAATGAAAATATTAGCAAACCACACTGGAAGCAGGCTGGAAGCGATTCCAGTATTAAAAATAAAGAACACAACAACAGCAATAGAACAAGGATGACTTGGAAAGAACGGATTGTACGGATAGAAACAGGAAGAGCTGGAGAATTTACGTTACAGAAGACGTTAAAAAACACGGGAGTTGTACATTATATCTCTGCTATCACAGGGCCTTAATACATAGTGATGACATGGAAATAGCAAGCTTTAGCCATTAAAATACAATTACTTAATTGCATTACCGATTCCTTACCAAGCGCAAACCATTTCCGGCAAGATTTGATGACGGTTCAAAGCAACCCCTCGCTGATACACGACAAAAATAATCCGTATGATAAAACCCCCCGCCTCTGATACACCTGTCAAATCCCTGGGTTGTGCCTTTAGGATTTATTTGCGCTACAGCTGAATAGGTACCATACATATCCCAGCACCATTCCCAAACATTGCCGCTCA
>JAGLOF010000125.1 GCA_023139105.1 bacterium | reverse complement strand
GAACCGGGACTCAGCCCGAATGTTTGTATCGGGAATAGGTGTGGAGGAGTAGTGGCTGGGGCCCTGCGGAGCAGAATCTTGATAACGTATATATTTGGATGAAGACCCCGGCTGGGAGATTGCCGGGGTGACAAGTAGTGGGAGGGCTGTTCACTATTAAAGGAAATATCTTGTCCCTACCGGTGGCTGTGGGAACAAGGAATCTTTTAAAAAAAAGTTTTTCCGTGTATTCAATGGATTAAATTTATTATCCGTGTTTGAATAAAGAGCAGGAGCATTTCTATCCAAGCACACGCTCCCACCCTGCCATGCCCCAAGGATATTGAATTCCGATAACTTTTTATTGAAATTTACCAGACCGAATATCGAACAGCAGAACACCGAATGTAGAATTTCCAAGGGGTTCTTACTTCGACATTCGATATTGGCTATTGGACATTGGATATTCATCATTTATGACTACCGTTAAAAGATTCATCAGTCCAGATACATTGCTCCCAGGGAATCAGCAGAAGAGCAGCACTGGCAATCTGGGGGCAAATTTACATACTCAACTTTAACATTCACCCGTAAAAACATGATTATGTGAAGCATATGCTAGCCTTATTTGCAGCCATGGAACTAGCCTCATTTTTTTATTTCATTTTCCCATTTAACTTCTTATATTATCGCCAGTTTGAGGAACAATGATAATGGAGACATCATGTTCGATTTGTTGACTACATCATCCATTCTTCGGATCCATGATCCGTAACAGATATTCTCATTATTTTAACAATATCCCATTAAAATTTAATATATTAATCAGTCAAGGAGACATCATGGCTTACAATCTGAGAAATAGAAATTTTTTGACATTGCTTGACTTTACTCCCAAAGAAATTCAGTTCCTGCTGGACCTCTCCATGGATCTGAAAAAAGCCAAATACGCCGGTATTGAACAACCCCGCCTGACAGGCAAGAACATTGCGCTGATCTTTGAGAAAGCCTCAACCCGTACCCGTTGTGCCTTTGAAGTGGCCGCATTGGATCAGGGTGCCCATGTGACTTATCTTGGACCCACAGGCAGCCAGATTGGTAAAAAAGAGACCATGAAAGACACAGCCCGCGTGCTGGGTCGTATGTATGACGGCATTGAGTACCGTGGCTTTGGCCAGGAAAAAGTACAGGAATTGGCAGACAACGCCGGTGTGCCTGTCTGGAACGGTTTGACCAATGAGTACCATCCCACCCAGATTCTGGCCGATTTCCTGACCATCATGGAACAGTTCAAGCGCCCCTTGAATGAGATTACCTTCGCCTATACAGGTGACGGACGTAACAACATGGCCAATAGTCTCATGATTGGTGCTGCCAAAATGGGCATGGACTTCCGCATTGTGGCCCCCAAGTCAGTACAGCCTGAGAAGGCCCTGGTTGATGAGTGTCTGGAGATTGCCAAAGGAACCGGCGCCAAGATCACACTGACTGAAGACGTGAAAGCCGGCGTCAAAGGCGCCGACGTCATCTACACAGACGTCTGGGTCTCCATGGGTGAAGCCCCTGAAGTCTGGGAACAGCGCATCAAACTGCTGTTGCCCTACCAGGTGAACAAAGCCATGATGGATGCCACCGGCAAAGCCGACACCATTTTCATGCACTGTCTGCCTGCTTTCCACAATACTGACACCACCATCGGCGCCGAGATCAATGAGAAATTTGGTGTGCCCGCCATGGAAGTCAGTGAAGAAGTCTTCGAGTCAGAAGCTTCGGTTGTCTTCGATGAAGCCGAGAACCGTATGCACACAATTAAAGCCGTTATGGTGGCTACGCTGGGTGCATAATCTGTAATAATTGATCAATATTTTATTGTTTAATAAAAGCCGCACACCTTAAAGGTGTGCGGCTTTTTAAAGTCATCGTAGAATTCAGCCGGATAGTGTGCCGCTCGCCGCACCATTTTGCTGCTTATAAATGATTATAGCTTGAAAATATTTACATTGTTAAACTTCCTTTAGGAATGAACTGTTATCCGGACATTGCGTCCCGGATTGTACTTTGGAAAGAACCTGCCGATTAATATATGGTTTTATTCATACTTTAATGCATCTACCGGATCTCCGCAGCCGGCCTTGATTGCTTGATAAGCAACTGTGAAGAAGGCAATAATCAAGGTCAATATACCTGCAATTAAAAATGGAAATAAGTTCAGGTCTATACGATAGGCAAAATCATTGAACCAGTGATTCATAGCAATCCAGGCAATGGGCCAGGCAATGATATTGGACAGCAGCACCCAGAGAATGAATTCACGGGTCAGCATCAGGATGATCCGGGGCACAGAAGCGCCAAGGACTTTGCGGATACCGATTTCTTTGGTGCGCTGCTCTGCGATAAATGCAGACATGCCGAGAAGCCCGATACAGGCGATGAATACTCCCAGGATAGCAAAGCCGGTAAAGAGTCGGATTCGCCGTTCTTCTGCCTGATACTGGGTCTCAAAATCTTTATCAAGAAAGAAGTGTTCGTAGATTTTATCTGGGAAGAGCCGACTATGGATCTCATCCACGAATCGAAGCACCTCACCTGTATGCCGTGTGTCAATGGTCAGGGTGAGGTAGCGATAGTCGTCTGATATATGGAAAATGCCCAGAGGTTCAACTGCTTGTTGAAGCCCCCTGAAGTGAAAATCCTTCACGACTCCGATGATAGGATTACCCCGTCCTCCCAGGCCGGCCTGTAGTGCAGTTTCAGCATCAGGCCATCCGAAAGCAGAAACAGCGGCTTCATTTATTACCCAACCATTGTTGTCACGGCCCTGTTCAAAACCTCTGCCGGCAGTAATCTGAATGTCATAAGAATTGATGAAATCAGTGTCTACACAATAGGCGTTGAGCATTTTTCGTCCCTCCTGGCCGCCGCCGGAGTAGCTCATATTCCAGAAGTACATCCATCGCCCGGGAACGCTGGAAGAGAGCGAAGTCGTTTGAACAGCAGGATGACGTAAAAATTCGGTCTTGACAGATTGGAGATTTTCCTCAGTTACATTCTCCCTATTGAATTCAATAATTAATTTCTGCTCTTTTGAAAATCCCAATGGAGCATTTTTCATAAACTGGAGTTGTTCAAAGAAGAGAAGAGTTGCAATCATCAGAGCTATGGATATGGCAAATTGGGATATAACCAGAACTTTACGAAGTAGAGAACTTTTTTGCCCGGACTTTATAGATCCACGTAGTACAGCAATAGGACGAAAAGCAGAGAGGATGAAAGCCGGGTAACTACCGCCAATAATTCCGGTAAGCAGAATCAGTAATGCTGCACTGAAGAGAACCACCGGATCCAATAGTTGAGTGTGCGTAAGTTGAATTCCAGCCCAGGTATTAAACAGTGGCATGATAAAAAGAACAGAAGCTGCTGCAAGCATCATAGCAATAAATGTCAACAGAAAGGATTCACCCAGGAATTGGTTGATCAGCTGCTCTCTCCGGGCACCTATTACTTTTCGAATACCTACTTCTCCAGCTCTGCCTGCTGATCGGGCTGTGGCCAGATTCATGAAGTTTATACATGCAATTAATAGAACAAAGATACCGACAGCACTAAAAATAGTGATGTAGAGAGCGTTGCCAGGAGGCTCTATCTCCCATTTAAGATGTGAGTGAAGGTGGATATCCCTGAGCGGCTGTAGGAAGAGGTTGAATTCAACACCTCTTTGTTCTAAATATTCACCCTCATATTCGTGAGGTAAGCGACGTATTTTCTCTTGAAATAAAGCGAAATCGGTTCCAGGTTTAAGGCGGATGTAGTTCATACAGTGCCATCCTCCCCAAGGCCGGTGAAATGGATTATCTACATCAATTTTCATCCGTTTTATCAACTCATATTTCAAATGTGTATTTCCCGGACTGGATGCAACAATGCCTGTGACATGATGGGCCACAGTGTCTATAAAAATTGTCTTGCCCATGGGATTAGCAGTACCGAAATATTTTTTTCCAATGGCCGTGGTAATCAGTATGGCATCGGGTTGATTAAGTGCTGTAGCAGGATCTCCGGCAATCAGGGGGATGTGAAAGAGTGAGAGCATCTCCGGATCCATTACTATTAGTTTGTCGTGTAAAAATTTTTGATTACCAGCCTTGATATACCTGAAGTGGGCACTTCCGGCCCGTGCAGCCTCTTCAACTTCTGGAAAGCGCTCTTTTAGAGTTGGTGCTACTTCTGTAACATTGGAGGCTAACTGATCAACCTTGTTTGCAGTTTCCTGAGATTTGGCCACACGATAGATGCGATCTGCATGAGGATGATAGGAGTCGTAACTGGTCTCATATCGAATGTAGAGTAAAATAAGAAGACAGGCGGCAAGTCCGATGCTCAGCCCAAGGATATTTATAAATGAGTAGTTTTTATATTTAAGCAGGCTGCGCCACGCAATTTTGAAATAGTTTTGAATCATAGTGAACCTCCAAAATATGAGATGAGAGAAGTATGCAGGGAGTGATCGAATTACCTGGGAGTAATACCATGCACCAGCTCTGCCTGTGCTGCCACTCTTTACTCTGCGCTGATACTCTTCTTCCAGGTCGCCAAAGCATCCATATCGACGATCATAGGATGTCATTCTTTTAAGGAGCCAGTGAGCGAAAAAGGGAGAAGATTTTTGCTTCTGTTCTCTCATTAAAGTTCTCCCTTTAGTATGGGGTCAGACATGTCATTCCATAGAGCAGATTGAACATATTTTGCATGTCTCAATGCGGTACGGGCTTCAGGAGTAAGTGTGTAATAGATTTTTCTGCGCCCTCCCCGTTCACTGGTGGGTTCGCCTTCTCTTGTAATTACATAACCTTTTTTCACTAATTTGTCCAGGCTGTTATATAGTGTACCATAGACCATGGATTTTCCAGTAATTTCAATGATATGGTCGCGTATTGAAACACCATAAGCGTTCTCTTTTAGACGCAAAACAGCAAGCAGAAGTATCTGTTCATTCATGGTCAATAACTTCAATATTTTCTCCTGATATATGTACGATAAAGTCGGACAATTATTTAAACGATAAAGTCGGACAAATGTTTCAAATAATTTTCAGCTCTACTCTTGATCTCTGTCCTACTATTTTGTATTTTATCGACTCGGCCACTCAAGCTGGTGTAAAGAAGTGGAAATTTAAATGAAACCACAAATGGACATTGATAGATATAGATTTAATATGTAAATATCTGTGTTCATAAGTGGACAGGCCGTTTTAAAATCATCCTGGAGGCTCTATGAAAGCATGCACATTGCTCCTTGTTATCCTGATTCAATTTATTCCCATTTCTGCGCAGGATAGTCTTAAAACATTATCTATTGAACAAGCAATTCTTGGTACTCAAAATGAACTGAAAGTTGAAAATATTGATGGCCTTTCATGGATGGGAGACGGCCAGTATTATTGCTGGATTGATTCTACAGATGGTGATGCTGCTTTAGTGTGGCAGAGGCCTGATGCTCAGAAACCTGCCGGACATTTTCTATTTGGTGATTTTAAGATGGCGGCAAAAAAAGCCGGAGTATCAGTAAAACGTTTTCCTGGAATGACCTGGCAAGACACTCATGCATTCCGTTTCTGGAAGGGGAGTACGCTCTGTGTCTGTAATGTTCAAGATACGACAGTAACGGTTGTTAATGAAATTCCGGAAGGGGCAGGGGACAGGCATGTAGATGAGATTACGATGCGTGTGGCATATACCCTGGATAATAATCTCTGGATTGCCATGGATAGAGAGCACCGGATACAGGTTACATTTGACGGAACAGACGGCATTACAAACGGTTCCGGATACGTACACAGGTCTGAATTCGGCATAAATGAAGGTATTTTCTGGTCGCCTGATGGTAAAGCAGTGGCATTCTACAGAAAAGATGAGCGTCATGTTACCACTTATCCACTGGTTGATATTGACACCACACCTGCCACATTGCGTAATACACGTTATCCAATGGCTGGTCAGGCCAGTGAGAGAGTCTCAGTTGGTGTCTATGATATCACCACCGGCAGTTTAACCTTTCTTGAAACCGGACAGCCTTTTGATCATTATCTGACAAGTGTATGTTGGACTCCCCGGGGCGATGAGATTTTAATTGCACATTTGAACCGTAATCAAGATTATTTGAGAATGCTGCGATATGATGCATTTACCGGAAAGCCTATGGCAACACTGTTTGAAGAGAGAGATGATCAATGGGTGGAGCCTTCTACCGGCCCATTATTTATTAACGGATCAGAGACGCGTTTTCTCTGGTTGTCTAAACGTGATGGTTTCAACAATATCTATCAGTATGATCTATCCGGCAAATTAATTCGTCAGATTACACAACATAAGTTTGATATTATCAAACTTGATGGATTTGATACAGATGCTAAGAAAATATTTTATCATGCTGCCTCTGCTGACGGATTGCACAGACATGGTTATTATATTTCCATACGAGGCGGCAAAGCACAGCGTATCACTTCGGCACCGGGTCAGCACAGAGTGCAATTCAGAAGTGACGGTGAATATGTCGTAGATCGTTATAATAATCTGCAATCTCCCAATAAAATTGTAATTAATGATGCTAAAGGTAATGAAAAGCGCGTACTGCTTGATGCTCCGAATAATCTTTTAGAATTTGATCTCGGAGAGGTCAAATTGCTGGAGATTATGGCTGATAACGGTACTCCGTTAATGGCAAGAATGATACTGCCACCAAATTTAGATGAATCGAAAAAATATCCTGCAATTATTTATGTTTACGGCGGTCCTCATGGTGCCATGGTGCAGGATAGCTGGATTTCTTCCTGGCGTCTGTGGTTTCAGTTTATGGCACAACGTGGATATATTGTTTTTACACTGGACAATAGGGGTACCAATAACCGCGGCGCTGATTTTGAACAGATAATCCATCGTCAGTTGGGAACAGTAGAGGTTGCAGACCAGATGGCCGGAGTTGAGTATTTACGTTCTCTAGACTATGTTGATGATCAACGTCTTGGCGTACATGGCTGGTCTTACGGCGGTTTTTTGACTTTATCCATGCTGACTCGTGAGCCCGGTGTCTTTAATGCAGGAGTTGCCGGCGGCCCTGTTACAGACTGGAAGTATTATGAAATTATGTACGGAGAGCGATACATGGATACGCCCCAGGATAATCCCGCAGGGTATAAGACTGCCAGTCCCTTAACTTATATTAAGAATCTTGATGCTAAATGTCTTATTATTCACGGATGTGTCGATCCCGTAGTTGCATGGCAGAACAGTCTTATGTATCTGCGTAAGGCAATAGATAATCAGAAGCATCTGGATTATTTTGTTTATCCGGGTGATGAGCATAATATGCGGGGGCAGGATAGAGTGCATCTGTATACAATGATTTCTGAGTACTTTTTTGAGCATTTATAGGTAGAGTCTTCAATTTTAAAGACTCAGTAAACTATCACGGAATATACAGAAGAGTAAAAAAAGGTACAAGGCATTTATTTTTTCAGTGTATTCCGTGATATTGGGAACAAATAACCACATAATACATAGAATTATTGATTTGTATTTTGATAATGCGGATGTTTCTGCGGCATGTCAAGGTTATAAATATAACACAAGATAATTGTAAGTACAATCATTTCACCGCCATCTTCCAGCAAGCTCCAGAGGTGATCTCCCCAGGGGATCACAGTATTTTACATATAGATCAGTTATTTTTTATCATGATACAGCAGGTTAGATCATCAGATGGTTCTGCTGAACCGGTATGCAGTTTAACATCTTTTTGGATTTTTTCAAGAACATCATCAGCAGAGCTGCCTTTTGCTTGCAGAATTACATCTCTGAGGCGTTCTTCTCCATAATCCTCTTCTTCAATATTCCATGCTTCTGTCACTCCATCTGAAAAATAGACAAGTATATCATCCTTCTCCATTTGAACTATCTCTGTCTCAAAAGGGAGGTCTAACGCGCCAAGAAAAATGCCTCCTTTGTGAAGAGCAATAAAATCATTAGATAGGTGTTTAAGTAAGTATGGAGGATTGTGCCCTGCATTCAAGCTGGTCAATTCACTCTTTGCATGATTATATAATCCAAACCATGCTGTAACAAATTTTGTAGATGTTGTAGATTCTATCAACACGCGATTCATGGTGATCACAAGTTCCATCAGTTCAAATTTAATGTTTCGATTTAGCAGGCTGCTGTTTAAACAAGCTACTATTATAGATACGATCAAAGCAGCGGGTATGCCTTTTCCCGATACATCTGCTATGAAAAAGAGAGTTTCTTTATCATTAATTTTAATGACATTATAATAGTCACCACCAACTTCATGAGCTGGAATAATTATAGCGGCAATATCCAGGTCTTCAAATTCCGGTAATGTCTCAGGTAAAAGATGTTGTTGGATTTCACGAGCAGTTTCCAGTTCTCTCTTAAGAGCTTCAGCTTTAATTTGGCGTTGTGTGAGCTGCTGATTCTCAATTGCAATGGCACATTGAGATGCCAGTGTTTCAAAGAGATTCAGATCTTCCGGCTCAAAAACTACGCCATTTTTTTTATTAATAACTTGAATAACTCCCAGTAAACGATCTTTCCTCATTAATGGAACACAGATCATTGATCGTGTAATGAAATTTGAACGTTTGTCGTACTCAGGATTAAAACGTGGATCTTTATAACAATCTTCAATAAGTAGAGCTTTGCCATGTTTTGCCACCCAACCAGCAATGCCTTCACCTAATTCAATACTGAATTGTTTTATAATTTGGCCTTTTTCGCCAGTAGCCACATGAAAATGAAGTTTATGATCATTCTCATCATAGAGAAGCAGGGAGCTGGCCTCAGCCTGCATTAGTATTTTACTGGACTCCATAATTTCTATTAAAAGTTGAGACAGCGGTTTCACAGTGGAAATATCTTGAGAAATTTGATGTAGAAACTTCAGGCTTTTATTAAATGATTGAAGTTTTTCTATAAGCTTGGCCTGCTCACGTGGATTTTCTATAACAGTCACTATGCTACTCCTTAAATTGGTTTAAGTTTAAACCGGAAAAATCCTGCAATGAATCCAAGAAAGCTGAAAATAAGTCTGTACATATCAATATAGCGAAAATAAAACTTCAAATCCGTCGAGCATATTTTTTCAGGGACACCCATTTGAGCCGGTATAATTCTTCTGATCCATCCATAATTTTGTCTGTCAATTAAAATTTTGTACCAATTACGATCGCTGCTAACGTCATTTTGCAACATGAGTGTTCCCCATAAAACAGAACGTATTTTGACAGAGTCATCTGCGGGAGCTTCATGAATAGTTACATTGTGAGACACTGTCTTCACAAATCGATGTTGAGATTCAAAAATAATGGTATCAGCTTTGATTTTATCATCAAAAAGATGCAGAGACATAGGTAATTTAAATATATAGAAAGCCAGCAGGAAGCCCAGGCCACCTGTCATGATCCTGAAGAAAAGAATGGGTATTTTCTTAATGCGGATAAATAGATATGTAATTAAACCCATCAGGCAGAGTAGTAGGATTATTGCCGGTGGAAATGAGATTAGTATATGCAGAGGGTTAAGCACAAACAGAGCAAGAAGCCGATTATCTGCCAGGAAGTAACGAAGATATGTTAAATATATTGCAATCAAAGAGGCAATGCTGCATAGCGATGTAATAAGAATTTCTCTTTTTTGGGAAGAAGATAGAAATATTTTTGAAAAGAGGTTCAGATCTTCAAGGTTGTCCGGAGCAGCCTGCCAATTACAACTATAGAGTGTAATAGAGCGTTTTTTCCCTTTGGGTTGAAAGCTATTTCCTTTTTTAAGAAAATAATCATTCTGTTTCATTTTTCTGGCTGTGCGTGTAGATAGCAGGATCTCATCGCCGTTGGCCTCGTCTTCTATCCTCTTGGCAACATTCACAACATCGCCAAACACATCATTTTTTTCAATGATTAATGATCCGGTATGTATACCTATCTTTACTTTGGGGAGATCTTTATGAGTTAGTCGTTGAGCGCATATCGACTGTTGAATTGCAATAGCTGATGTTACAGCATCTTGTGGATGCTTAAAGACTGCCATGACAGAATCACCGATAGTCTTGATGATTCGACCGCGGAATTTTTTTATTACAGGAAATATCAACCTGTTTTGATAATCAACCATAAGCCGTCCCTTCAAATCCCCTTTGGAATCCCAATAGGCACTTGAAGCTTCGATATCTGTAAACATGATTGTTGCTTCTTTTTTATCAGCCTTAATCTGTTGCAGCAGCGTTTTATGAATATTTTTCTGATGTTGCATATGCAATCCTTAGATTGAAAACGATTAAATTCTAATTGTTGTACCTGCGCCTATTGCCAGGCAATCCAGAGAACTGGACATAGTTTTAATATAGTCGTTGCATTCTGCCAGGACTGTATCCAGTTCCTCATCTGTTCTTTCCTGATTATGATGTATGAGGCCCAGGGTTTTGACATGTGCATCAAGGGCGAGTCGTATGGCTGCTTTAGATGTAGAATGTCCCCAGCCCTGCCTGATAGAGTATTCGTTTTCAGTGTAAGCGGCATCGTGAAAAAGGAGGTCGGCATTTTTTGCAAATTTGACATAGTCCGAATATGAGACAGTATTATCTGAAGTTACATCCAGTTCATTATCTGTTAAAAAGACAAATTTGCTATCATCTTCTTCAATCTTGTAACCATTACCACCACCGGGATGACAGAGAGGAATAGAATGTATAGTCCCTTTGTTAATTTGCACAGGCGAGGTGGTTGTTGAATGAAAACGCAGTTGTGCTTTCATAGCCTTAAGTGTTATGGGTGACCAGGGAGGTGAAAGATAATTGTTCAGTATAGTTTTAAAGGATTGACCATGCAGATTTGGTGCATAGATATCGATTTGTACATTGCTTTGAAATAAAGGGTAGAATGAAATAAAACCTAATAAATGATCAATGTGGGCATGTGTTAAAAAAAGGTGGTAGTGAAACTTTTTCTCCATGAGCAGTAGTTTTCCAAGGTTGCGGATACCGCTGCCTGCATCAAGAATAATTATTGTCTCATCATTCAGGCGTACTTCAATACACGTCGTTTCTCCACCATATTTATGATATGAACCAGCAAAAACAGGAATAGAGCCACGTGTTCCCCACGAGCGTATAAGCATATGTTGTCCTTTTTTGAATATCTTTTAACTTACTAAAAAAAAGTGGTATTTTAAACAGTTTTATTAAATGTTTGTATTGCATAAGGCTGAAAATATTTGTACTGTATATCAGCATGATATATGGTTGTCTGATATATCTAATTTATTTTTGTGATTAAGGAACTGTCATGAGTAAAAATGACACAGTAAAGTATGCAATATTGGGATTACTTAATATGGAACCCATGTCAGGATATGACATAAAAAAGCATATTGAAACCGGTATCAAGCATTTTTGGAACATGAGTTATGGGAGTATTTATCCCAGGCTTAATAAATTGACTCAGGAGCAACTTGTTACAAAGAAAATAATTAATCAGGAAGGAAAGCCGAATCGGATAATTTATTCTATTACTGAAAAAGGGGAAGATGAATTATATGGGTGGCAGACCCAGGGAACTGAAATTGCCCAAAAATATGATACATTACTATTGAAAATATTTATCAGTCAAAATCTTTCCCGGGATGAACAAATAGCTTTAATTAATGACTATCGTGAAAAAATAGAAGAAAAATTTCTTTTTTTCAAGAAATCTGAATCTGATTTTTTAAAGAAGTCATACGAATCGGAAAAGAGATTTCTTTATTATATTACATTGCGAAGTGGAATTCTCAATTATGAAGCCAAGTTGAAGTGGATGGATGAAACATTAGAACTATTAGAAAAATATGATAAATAACATGTTTGGAGAATTTATGAAAAGATTTTGCTATGTAATATTTGTATGCGCAATATTTTTTACTAATTGTAAAAAATCCATCGATCCGGATAATAAAAAGCATAATCAGTATAATAATACAATAGCACTATATTCTGATGACGGAGCAGCTGAAGACTGTGTAGTCGCAACAAAAAACATGCTGGAGTGGTGTGGATACAGCGTATCGCTCATTCAAGCAGAAGATATTAACAATAACGATATTACTCCTTTTCTTGCAATTTTATTGCCTGGTGGTAATATGTATCAATATAGCCTTGATATATCATCAATAGGGAAAGAAAAAATACGGACGTATATAAAAAATGGTGGAGCTTATATTGGCATTTGTGGCGGTGCTTATTTTACCGGACAGCAAGTATTCTGGCAAGGGAATGTCCTAAATATGGAATCACTTGGAATAGTACCGGGTGATACCTATGGTCCTATGGATAATATTGCACCTTATCCCGAAGGTATAATGTGCAGAATTGACATAGACAATACTCATCCGATTACTGCATCATTTGAAAATATTTTCCAGATAGCCTATTGGTATGGACCTAAATTTATTCTTCAAGAAAATGCAAACATAGATATACTAGGTAGATATTATAAAGGTGATTATCCGGCAATATTGGCATATGAATATGGAGAGGGCAGAATTTTTTTATCTGGTGTACACCCTGAGTATGAGGAAAATTCCCAACGTGATGGATTGGATATTGTTATTGATATGGATGACTGCGGCTCCGAATGGGATTTAATGAAAAAAGCAATTCAATGGTGTTTAAAAACTACAGATGAACACTAATATAAATACAGATCTGGCATAAAAATATTTCTGAGAATCTGTGTTTATCATTGGAAAAAAATTGGAAGGATGGAGAAAATGAGAAAAATATGGTTAATTATTATTGTCCTGCTTATCAATATCAGGATTAATGCTCAGCCTTTTGGCCATGCGGCAACCGGATATAGAGTTGTTAGATTAGATTTCAATGCCAGTTCCGGTGAAAAGGGATCAACTTGTTTTATCTATAATGTAGATGGTAGATTGTATAAGTCTTTCTGGTCACTTAAAAATAACACCAGGAGTTCAATTAATAATTACGAGCATGATTCAAATGGTTTGATTGTTTCTGCTAACAGAAATTTTTCTGATGGATTATCTTCTTTCGAGAATTTTTTCTACAACTCTGGAGGAAGAAAAACAAATGAATATTTTTATAGATCAGACAGTGTGTCCGGCTCAGCTTCCTACGAATATGATGGTGATTTACTGAAAAAAGCAGTGTTATCTAAATTCAAAGGATGGTTAAATGGCACGATAATTTACTCTCATGATAAGGTCGGCAATAAAAGCAAAGCAATAATAAAAAGGTCTGGAAAGCAAATCGGCCAAATAAGTTATGAATATGATGGAGAAGGAAATCTTGTTAAAGAGATATGGGGTTTTGGCGGGAGGTATAATCAAACATTTCATTATCACTATAAAAAGATTAATTCGGGACAACTTTATTATTCCAGTCCCTTCCTGTCAGTGCCGGGACACTTACGCATTATAAAGGAAGCTTATACATACAACGGTGAAAGCAGCGGACCATCACTCTATTTTTATGATTCTAAAGGTTTGCTTAATAAAAAAGTATTCATACGTTCTGACAGTGTCTCTACTGCTACTTTTTATGAGTATGATTCCAATCGGAAATTAATTGTTTCAAAGCGAAAATATTCAAATGGAGAACTGGCAGTCTTCAGGTATACTTATGATGAACATGATAACCTGGTTACCAGGGAATTTTTTAGAGCTGATACGCTTTATGGCTTTGAATCATATATGTATAATTCTGACGGGGATTTGATCAAAGCATACTGGAAGAATTTTGATTCCTGGTTAACAGGCAATATTGAATTTAAATCAGATCAATTTGGTAAAGTTACAACAGGTCTATTTAAAGGTAATAATGGATTTGATGCAGATATTGCATATAGTTATAATGCAGAAGGCATGCTTGATGAAATACGATGGGACTTTTCATTTGGTAAGTATCAGAAATACAATTTTGAATATGAGCGGATCAACCATTCCGAATGAAGTTACTTTTTAAAAATAAAAGAGAAGATTGTGCAAATGTTGACTGAAATTTTTATCAAGAATGAAGAATGGGCAAGTAATATTAATAGAATGCATCCTGGTTTTTTATCCGGTCTGATCAAAGGTCAACATCCTGATTATCTGGTAATCGGATGTTCTGACAGCCGTGTGCCTTTAAATGAGATAATGGGATTGCGTCCGGGAGAGATGTTTGTTCACAGGAATATTGCCAACCTGGTCTTACACTCAGATATGAACTGTCAATCTATTATCGAATATGCAGTAGCATCATTAAAGGTTAAGCATATTATTGTCTGCGGCCATTATGAATGTGGAGGCATTAAAGCAGCGATGGATTTCCCAGGACATTGTCTAATTGATAATTGGCTTGCCAGTATAAGAGATCTATATCAGTGTCATAAGGCTGAAATTGAAGCTTTTTCCCATGAAAAAGAAAAGGAAAATCTACTATGCGAATTCAATGTTGGTGCACAAGTGTTTAATGTTTGTCAAACAAAAATTGTACAATCAGCTTGGAAATCCGGGCAAAAACTTACTGTTCATGGCTTAATATATGATCTTGAGAGTGGATTGTTGAAAGATTTAAATTTGTGTATTTCAAATTTGGACGAAATTTGTCATATGCACAAACTATTTTAGTTGATGTTTTTAAAGTAATACTTTTTTTCAGAATGTTGTCTTTTTAGGCTCTGTCTTGTTTTAAGTGGGTTAATTTCATACTAATTTATTTTTAGAAATTACAAGGGGTTAAACATACCAGCCCCTGGCAACGCCCGGGAAGGAAATTAATTAGATAGCAGCCCTGAAGGGGCGAAACATCGGAGACAAGATCCCCATGCCTCAATTATTGTCAAAATTAATAATAATGAAAATTATCTTTGGAATTAATTGTTTATATGTCGCCCTTTCAGGGCAAGAGAGCTGTTCTTCAATTGAAAGAAATTCTAACCCTATAGACCCGTTTTTTTACTTTGTTTCTACTTGAAAAAATTGATAAATTTTTTTAAATTAGACTTAATATCAACTTTTATTTAACAGGGTTTTTGCAGCTTGTTTTATTGTATATAATGATTAAAAGACCTTTTTTGATTGTAGAATAGAATCAGAAGTACATTTTATTTCTTTAAACACTCTTTTTTTTTAAATATTTGGAATTGTTTGGCTTGCTTTTTGTACCTATTCTCCCTATGAAAGGTGAAATTATATTAACGGGAGAGAGTGCCCGGACTTAATACTTTCTTGAATTATACTACCTGAATAATGTGTTATAACCGTTTTACTTCTATCTTACACATCTCTCCTCAAAGTAAAGATTATTTATAATAAGAATTGGGGGATTTGATGGGTAATAATGATTCCACACCTGGAATCCGTATACCAAAATATTACACCTTTTGTTTGTTAATATTTATACTATGTTTATCCTCATATTCATTATATGCTCAACAGTCATCGAGTTTAGAAATGGGAGAACTTTTCAAGATGTCTCTTGATGAGCTGATGAATGTTAAAATTAGTGTCGGTGCCCGTGGTGATTCAAGAACAACTATTAACTCATTAGTGCCGATTAAAGTGATTAGTTCAAATGAACTGGAAGTGTCAGGTTTTATAACTACAGGTGAGGCTATACAGTCACTTTTACCATCATTTAATTATTACAGGACTTCAATTACCGATGGTACAGACCATATTGCTCCGGCTACGTTTAATGGAATGGGTACAGATCAGGTTTTAGTATTGGTGAATGGGAAAAGGTGGCATCACTCCGCACTACTGCACATGAATGCAACAGTTGGCAGAGGTAGTACATCTATAGATTTTGATGCTATTCCTTTATCTGCAATTGGAAGAATAGAGATCTTGCCTGACGGTGCATCAGCACAATATGGATCTGATGCAATTGCCGGAATTATAAATATTGTTTTTAAAACAGGTTTTAAATCCGGAACCGAAACTTA
Source organism: bacterium (assembly GCA_023139105.1). Taxonomy (GTDB): domain Bacteria; phylum Zhuqueibacterota; class QNDG01; order QNDG01; family JAGLOF01; genus JAGLOF01. The sequence continues at coordinate 32,909 of JAGLOF010000125.1, read as the reverse complement.
TATCAGTCAAACATCCGAAAAAGATGGAATAATTAAAGCATATAATTTTTCACTGCTTTTTGATTCAGATGATAAATTTAGCATGGGCATACTGGCAGAATATACTCACAGGGGTGCAACAAACAGAGCCCGGTCATATGCGCGTCAACAATATTTTGATGGTGATCCGCGCAATAATGATCCTGAAGTTTTAAATAGAACGAAGTTTAGATATGGTGATGCAGCCAGTCATGATTTTAATTTAGTTTATGACTGTAAATATTTACTTGATGAATACACAGAGCTATATACTTATGGACTAATGTCCATGAGGCAGGGAGAGGCAGGGGGATTCTTCAGGCGTCCAAAGGATGATAGAAATGTTCGTTCAATCTATCCGGATGGCTTCCTACCGCTAATAGCACCGGATATGGTTGATAATTCAATTGTTGCCGGCATAAACTCCAAAGATATACATGGCTGGACTGGTGATGTAGCCATTAGTTTTTCTTCCAGCCGCTTTGATTTTAATGTTAAAAACAGTTTAAATACCAGCTATGGCGCCCAAAGTCAGCGTGAATTTTATTGTGGTTCTCAAAAACACAATCAACTTATTTTTAGTGCAGATATGTTTAAGTCTTTTGATATCAGTATCAGGAATCCATTGGATGTAGGTCTTGGTGCTGAATATCGCAGGGAACACTATTTTATACTCGAAGGTGAAAAGGCATCATATACCAATGGTAATGTCCCAATTTTGGATGGGCCGAATCAAGGAGATATTGCACCCGTGGGAACACAGGTCTATCCCGGTTACAGCCCTGATGATGCCGTTTATGCACGAAGGACAAATCTTGCAGCATATGTAGACATTGAAAATTCACTTAGCAGTAGATTGAGAGTTGGAGTTGCCGGACGCTTTGAGGAATATTCTGATTTCGGTACAACATTAAATGGAAAACTGTCTCTTCATCTTCAAATATTAAAAAATTTGACAGTCAGAGCTACGGCCAGTACCGGATTTAGGGCTCCGTCTCTTGCACAGTCTTATTTTACAACAATATCCTCGGTGTTTACGGCCGGTGCATTCTATGATGTGGGGACTTATGGTGTTTATCATCCTTTGGCAAAGTCATTAGGGGCAACCTTATTAAAACCTGAGAAATCCATACATCATAGCCTGGGCATCACCTATCAATTGGGGAGTAATCTTGAAATCCAGGCAGATTTCTATTCAATTATTCTAAATGATAAAATTTTGATAACTGAGGATTTTGTTCAGGATCATACTGAGTTTGGACCGGAAATCCCGGTAATTCTTGAAAGTTATGGTGTTGCAGGAGCTCGTTATTTCACTAATGCCGTTGATACAAAAACTAATGGAATTAATTGTTCTGTTAGATATCAGTGGCATATAAATGCAGGTCAATCATTTCTTTTTAACTTGATGCATCATTATAATTCAACAAATATTGAAGGTGATGTCAGAACCCCTGATATTTTAAAAGAATATAAAACAACAACTATAGGTACAAATGACATCACGAGAATTACAGATGTTCAACCAAAAAGTGTCTCTCACTTTGGAATTAGCTACCTGTCATCCAAATTTCAACTGAATATCAAATTGATTCGTTTTGGTAGTTTTTATGGCGATGTCTATTCCGGTAACAAGAGAAGTTATTATCAAAGTAAAATATTGACTAATATAACAGGGAAGTATAAGTTGAACCACAGTGTCTATATTCAAGCAGGAAGTAATAATGTATTAAACGTTTATCCGGATAAGAGGTCGGGAGAAGGTCTGCTTCCTTCAGTACTTCCTTATCCTCAATATTCCCCCTTTGGTTTTAGGGGCTCGATGTATTACTTGAAATTGGGTTTTATTTTTTAACGTTAATAATTTTTAGCAATGAAGCACCATATTTTTTGTTCTTTACACTGCCAACACCATGAATTTGCAGCAGTTCATCGCTGTTTTCCGGAAAACATGTGGCCATTTGCACCAGACTCTTATCGGAGAAAATTACATAGGGCGGTACGCCTGTTTTATCGGCAATCTGTTTGCGCCACATTCTGAGTCGTGAAAAGAGTTCGGAATCGTATTCTGCCTCAGTCAAACGGGCTGCTCGTACCAGCGGCGTTTTATCCAGAGCCAGTGTCCCCATCAGCACATCCCTGTTTACAAGAATTTCATTGCCTTTTTGTGTTACTTTTATACTGCCGTGCATTGCCTCTTTCTCAATCAATCCTTTGGAGAGGAATTGACGTGAAAGGTGAAGCCATTGCTTTTTTGAGATATGTTTGCCTATGCCGTGTACTGAGAGTTTTTGATGATCAAATTTTATGACTTTAATTGATTCGGAACCTCTGAGTACATCAACAATGTGATGAACGCCGAATAGTTCACCCGTCCGTTTGACGCAGGAGAGAAACATCTGCATCTGAACAGTAATGTCAATTTTTTCTTGAGCCGGGGTAGTACAGTTATCACACATGCCGCAATTATCAACTAAATCAATATCACCAAAATAAGAGAGAAGCGGAATCCGGCGGCATTCATCTGTTTCTGCCAATCCTATGAGTTTGTCAAGATGTACTCTGGCAATTATCTGTTCCTGCGGGTTCATCTGCTCAATAAAGTAGTTGATCTTCTGCGAGTCTCCATAACTGAAAAGCAGAAGACAGTGAGCGCGCAAGCCGTCACGGCCGGCCCTGCCAATCTGTTGATAATATGATTCAATATTTTTAGGCAGGTCGTGATGGATTACAAAGCGGACATTGGGTTTATTGATGCCCATACCAAAAGCAATTGTTGCAATAATGATACGCACATCATCTTTGATAAAGAGTTCCTGGTTAGTGTGGCGTATCTTGTCATCAAGCCCCGCGTGATAAGGTTTGACTGAATAGCCATCGGTCTCAAGATCAATGGCAAGCTCATCGACCTGTTTGCGGGAAAAGCAGTAGATTATGCCGGATTGATCTGGATATTTTTCAAGAAAGCGGATGATCTGAGAGTATGCATTTGTTTTGGGGACTATTTCCAGGAAGAGGTTTTCTCTGTTAAAACTGGCGATGAATGCATCAGAATCATCAAATCCGAGGTTGTTTTTAATATCCTCTTGAACACGCGGAGTTGCAGTTGCCGTGAGGGCCATGCATACGGCATTTGGAAAGTGCTTTCTTACCGTAGCGATTTTTCTATATTCTGGCCGGAAGTCATGGCCCCATTCTGAAATACAATGGGCTTCATCAATGGCAAGGCAATTAATTATGATGCCATCCAACAGTTTCATTGTGGCAGGCATGAGCAAGGTTTCCGGTGCCACATAGAGCAATTTGATACTTCCCTGTTTGATATCATGTATGTTTTTCCGGTATTCATCGTTATCAAGGGAGCTGTTCAGACAGACGGCACGTACGCCGTCCTCATGAAGCTGTTCAACCTGGTCCTTCATTAGAGAAATCAGCGGCGACACGACTATAGTCATGCCGCCATAGACCAGGGCGGGCAGTTGATAGCACAGTGATTTACCGCCGCCTGTTGGCATGATGACCAGTGTGTCATTACCTGCCAGCAGGTGCTTTATTATATCTTCCTGCAGAGGGCGGAAATCTTGATATCCAAAAATATTTTTTAACAGAGTTCTGGCTTTACCTATCATCGACAGCCCTCAATAACTGATTTCCAATTTATAACCATATTCACTTATAGCTCTCTTTTAATCTCTTTTTCTTCTTTTAATCTTTTCCGGGTGCCTGTTGCTTCAACTTCTTTCCTGAGCCATTCTTCCGGATAGCCTATTGACTCTGTGCGCCGAGTGTCATTTTGAATGTAACCGTCATTGTATTTCCTGACAAGAAGATCGGCAAGTTCCCACCATTTTTTTACGGATGTTTCGGCATTGCTGATACAGTAGTTGTTCATATATGTCGTGATCAATGTGGGATCACTCTTCATGAGCTCCATTGCAGTAGCTTCAATAGCAGGCTGCAATGCGAAAGCCGTTGTCTCAATCTCTTTCTGAACAGCCTGTATATCCTTTATCATATAGCTCCAACGCAGATTGGCATAATTGGCAACAAAGTTTAATGCCCACCAACCTGAATCACGGGAGAATTGCCTCATGGATCCGGTTGTAAAGCATGTTGGCAGCTCAGTGATAGATGTATAAAAGGGAACAAAGAAATTGGTGTAAGGATTATCAAAACCATACCAGTAGACACCGCCAACCTCATCCGGAACATTCTTCCGTGATTCTGTTACATGCACAAAGGCTGCCTGCTGCGTTGCAATTGGTCTTTCCCAGGCGTACATTTTTTCGTCTACAGTCCATTTCAAGGGACGCCATTTATCGGGAGCACCAAAAGGGCCGGCAGTATAATCCTTGGTCATATCAAATTCAGTGCCTTCATAGTGGTCGCGGTGCATGGCAATTACATCTTGTACATTTAATTTATTATCCGGTTTGATATAGAGCGGATATGGTTTGGCACCTTGTGTGTATGAACTCCAATCAGATGAGAGATTTAATGATGGACTCAGGCGGCGGAAGATGCTCCAAATGCGGCGGGCTGAGTAGCGGATCTGTTCCTGAGTTGCAGGGCAATAGGCATCGGCAAAACTGAATGATCTGCCCAGCTTAGGATCATAAAAGCCTTTTTCAATAGCAAAAGAGATCACATTTTCAGAGTAGCGGATGTTTTTATGATCATCCATGTCGAATTCCCGAATCCGTGCCATATTTGCTGTTGCGCAGATCATGCCGTCGGGAATTTTGACAGCTACCCATACCGCTCCTTTGCCGTCCTGGCCTGTACCAACAATCTCAAGCAGCCATACTTCTTCTTTATCTGCAATAGATATTGATTCACCTTCACTGCCGTAGCCATACTCTTCAACGAGTTCAGCCATTACATCAATAGCCTCTCGTGCAGTACGAGCTCTTTGGAGCATGATGCGCATCAGTGGGTAATAATGAAAAAGACCGTCGGGATTTACTAATGCCTTACGCCCTCCAAAGGTCGTTTCACCTATGGCAAGCTGATGCTCATTCATCAGTCCAACTACTTTGTATGTATGTAATACCTGTGGTATCTCTTTAATTATGCCACCACGCCGGCGAATCTCCAGCATTGTGCCGGGAGTATAATCAGCCGCCGGAAGAATGCTTGGGTGAGGGTGAAAAGAACCGTCGCAGGAATAACTGATATAGGTAGCACCGTTTTTAGAGGCTTTTCGGGTAACCAGGATTGATGTACATGCCTCTGATAACTGGAGTGGCATAATTGCCATTAGGGTAAATATGAGTGACATAGCTGTGGTAATCGTAGTCTTTTTTTGCATTGATCTCTCCTGTAATGTAACAGTTGATTAAAGGGGTTAAGGAATTTGAAAATATGTCCATAAGAAATGGTTTTTAAAGGTAATAAAATTGTAATGGAATGTCCAGTGAAATTTTGCAATTATTACGGATTGATAAATGGTAAAGATGTTTAGGAGTGTAAGAAAGTGAAAAATGACAGAAACATCATTTATCTGTTTCTCTTCATTGTATTTTTTGCAATTGTCTGGAAGTCGGTTTCAGATTTTGTTGGGATAAGTTTTCCCTCTTCATATGCTTCTAGTATTTCATTTTTGTAATCATTAAGAGTGATTTCTTTTTGTTTTTTAGTCATTATTAAAAATATGGCATTATGCGTACAATATCAACTAAAACATTTATTCGACAGCTGTATGATGGACAAATTGGATTTCAAGTATGTGCTAAAGATTTGGCTCTTCCGACAATTGTGTGGAATTATTAATCCGCAGATTCTTGCAGATGAGCACAGCATGTTGGCGATAGGTTGTTGATCCCTAAAATACTCGGAAGAGCTTAAAAGAAAAAGCATTAAACCACGGAATACACGGAGCCTCCCAGCCCTGCCCCACGATATAAAAAAAGAGCAGAACAGGATCACAGGATTGACGGGATGACAACGTATATCATGTTTACTCAGTGTCCAGTTTTTATAATCCTGACTCTATGTCTGCCGAATCAATATCCTTTGGGCATAGCAGGGTGGCTCCGTTTGCTCTGGTACGCCAATGCTCCTGCTCTTTATTCAAATATGATTAATCATCGTCCTCTTCTTAACAGCCGAAGAGTATGGAGTCATCTCCTCCCATCAGCAGTGCGGAGAGTTGATTAATCATGGTTTTTCTTGGTTTTATCTGAGATTATATTTATTTTAATTCGGTTTTGGCAGCGTTGGTTGATCTGCCGGAGGCGTGGGCTTTTAGTATCAAGGAGATGGAAAGGTAAAAGGAGCCGATCAGGAGATCGGCGGTCCAAATAAAAGAGGAACTACAATCATGAAATCCATTCTATATATGGCTCCCATTCGAGGAGTTACCAATTGTACCTACAGGAATATATACTCCCGTATGTTTAAGGGGTATGATATTGCAGTTACTCCTTTCATCAACAGTGCAGTCATTGAAAATTGTGAAGACCGGGCCATGCGCGATCTATTTATTCATCGCAATGATGTTAGTTTTGATCTTATTCCTCAAATTTTGGGAAATGATTCTGTAGGATTCATTGCCATGGCGAAAGTCATGGGTGAGATGGGTTATACTACAGTGAACTGGAACCTTGCTTGCCCTCACAAAAGGGTTGCCAATAAAAAACGCGGATCGGGGATGCTGGCAGATCCTGATAATATTTTAAGGCTGCTTGATGAGATCATTCCTGCCATTCCAATTGAAATTTCATTGAAGGTGCGTTTAGGAAAGGATGATCCACACCAGCTCTCCAAGCTAATTCCTCGCCTGGATGATTATCCTCTGGAAGAGATTATCATTCATCCCAGAACAGGTTTACAGATGTATAAGGGAGAGGCGGATCCGGAGGCGTTTCAGGAAGTACTTAATCTGACCCGGCATCAAGTTGTGTATAATGGAGATATTGACTCTTTACAAAAATTTGAATCTCTTCAAGAACGATTTCCATCTGTCCATAGGTGGATGATTGGCCGGGGCGGTCTGACAGATCCTTTCCTGCCAGAGCAGATCAAGCAGCTGCATGATCCGGCAGCAGGATCCAGGATTGAAAGATATTTTCAATTTCATGAAGCTTTGTTTTCGGAATATCAGGTACGGCTGGAGGGAGATGCGCATCTTCTGGCCAAGATGAAGGAGATATGGATATATTGGTCAGCGGCTTTTGAAGGTGGAAGGCGATTGTATGGTAAAATTTCAAAGATAAAAAGTCTGTCAACGTATCGGGCTTTGGTTGATACTTTTTTCTCTAAAGATCCTCAGTTTCTCATCTAGCCTGGATTATTCATAAATTACCGAGTTCACAGAGGGGACAGGTTTATTTAAAATATATTTAACACTGAACAACACCGAAGAGCTGAGACCACCGAGTTCAAAGTAAAAAATAAATATTCTAGTCAGTGTTCTTCAGTGTTCCTTTCGGTGTATTCAGTGTTTAATTTCTTAAAGAATATATTGCATTGCATAAAGGTAATGCACTCCGTATTCAAAACAGAAAATTTATGAATACTCCAGGTTCGTATAGCGGTTGATAGTTTTTCGATTTATTCCTGCCGGTAAATACCAACATACATACCTTATTTTAGCTATAATGCTGGCATTTCCCTATATTAAATACTTTAATACTTGCTTTTTTGTGTAAATAGTATTATCTTTGCTGGTAAATACCAACGGTAATATGCAAAAAGGGGGTTAATGATGGTAAATACAAACATAGAGTGGATCGCTATGAGTGATCAGAATATTATAAATACTATAGGTGCTTTTATAAAACGTAAACGTTTGGAGCAGAACAATACTCAGATGCAAATTGCTGAAGATGCAGGTGTCAACAGATGTACCTTAAGTCAGATAGAGAATGGCACTGCAATATCATTGACATCTCTGATTCAAATACTGCGTGCTCTTAACCTTCTGCACATACTTGACGGTTTTAGCAGTACACCCCATTTTAGTCCTATGGCGTTGGCCAGACTGGAACAGAAAGAAAGAAAACGGGCCAGAAATAAATCTGATACACAGCGTCCGGAAAGTGAGTGGTAATGATAAATTCTGCTTTTGTCAAAATATGGGGTCAAACGGTTGGTGCTGTTGTATGGAGAGCTAAAGATGGTGTTGCTGCTTTTGAGTATGATACAAATTTTATCCGGTTAAATTGGGAATTGTCTCCGCTTAAAATGCCCCTGTATCAAGGCCAGCGCATTTTTTCATTCCCTGAATTAAGATTGCAAAGGGAGAGTGCGCTTGATGCTTTTATGGGATTGCCCGGACTACTGGCTGATTCACTACCGGACAATTATGGAAATCAATTAATAAATGTTTGGCTGGCTGAGAATGGACGCCCTGAGAATAGTATGAATCCTGTAGAACAACTCTGTTTTATAGGTGCACGTGGTATGGGTGCATTGGAATTTGAACCGGCACAGTTCGCATCACAAAAACATACTTTTCAAGTTGAAGTGGCCGGACTTGTCTCCATTGCACAGAAAATGCTCCGGCACCGGGAGGAATTTGAAACAAGCTTGAGTATTGATGAACATAAGGCTATGATGGATATTTTGCGGATTGGAACATCTGCCGGTGGTGCCAGGCCCAAGGCCATTATTGCCTACAATGCAAAAACCAGGGAAGTGAGGTCCGGCCAGACACGAGTCCCTAAAGGTTTTGAACACTGGCTAATTAAATTGGATGGCGTTAGTGATGTACAACTGGGACAGTCTCTTGGTTGGGGACGTGTGGAAATGGCGTATTATCTAATGGCCCTTGATTGTAGTATTGAGATGATGAAATCAACGTTACGTGAGGAGAATGGACGCGCCCATTTTATGACCAGACGTTTTGACAGGGAAGGCCCGGATATTAAACATCATATTCAAACCCTATGTGCCATGCAGCATTATAATTTTAATGATATTCATAGCTTCAGCTATGAGCAGCTCTTCCAGGTTATGCGTATGCTCCGCCTGCCATATCCTCAGGCTGAACAAATGTTTCGCCGGATGGTTTTTAATGTGCTGGCACAAAATTGTGATGATCATACCAAGAATTTTGCTTTCAGGCTTCGCCAAAATAATTCCTGGGAATTGGCACCGGCATATGATTTGTGTCATGCTTACAGACCGGATAGTCCCTGGGTGGCCCAGCATGCCCTGAGTATCAATGGAAAAAGGAAGCATATTACCAGGGATGATTTACTGGCTGTGGCAAAATCTATGAATATCAAAAAGGCGGGGCCTATTATAAATGATATTCGTGATACTGTGACGATGTGGAAGCATTATGCTGAGCAGTGTGGAGTAGATCCGGATTTACGTGATGCTATTTTTAGGACGTTGCTTGTGGATATTTAAGGTTTTTCGTACGTCTTTCATGCTTTTTTCAGGCAGATTCTCTTATTTTTCAATTCTCAAGTAAATATTTCTTGACTTTGTAATGTTCATGCATTATCTTCACACATCTTACCGTAATATTGTATTTTGTATTTTATGTCATTTTGATTTGTTACTACCTGAACTATCTGTGCCAATGCTTCATGTTACTGTTGTATCCGGGTAACCTGGTTATTGATTGTATATGCTTGTAATTTTTTTCTATTATAATACAATACATTTTCTGTAAATACATACTGCTGCGCTTTTTGGGGAGAAAGCGTATGCGTGCCCGGATGAGTTTTATTATTCAGGCAAATGTATGTGGGCAGACTCTTGGCAAATGGCTGTGAGTTTGTTTTACTCCCTTTTTTTTGTTTATGGGGTTGTTACTATGAAAAAATGCTTTCTCTACATTTTTATGCTGCAATCTATATTTTTCGGGGAAATTGCATTGGGAAATAATGGTCGTGATTCATGTCAAACATATATCAGTGTGAAGTGGAGTAATGAGGATGTCTATGAAGTAGTTGATCAAAGAAATGAAAATACAAGGACAGAAAGATTTACTGTTGCCACTCATGAACTGGTTGAATGTTTTATCAAAATCCGGTTTGTAAATAAGTCTCATCAAAAAGCTGACGCACTTCTGTTTTTCGAACCTACTTTCTTAATTCCAAATGATGATTTTGCAGTGTGGGGGATGGAGAGGGGCCTGAATGAACTGTTTACACTGGATCCGATGAAAAACGGTTTTCCTGCCAGCAGAGAAATTATTTTTAGATATTTTATACGTTCCAAAGATACATCTGAAGTAAGTGAAAATATCAAGATCAGTGCAGAATTGTGGCTGCCTGATGAAACCGGGTATCAAGCAAAATTCAACCATTATTATATAATGACTCCGCCTGATTTGAATACATTTGATTGTCCTTCTCTGACCACTGTACGTAGGTCGTTTCAATTGCCGGCACACCCACAAAATGATAGATTGCAAATTAATTATTTTCACGATATTGACCAATTTGGTGTAGAATCATATTTTGATAATGGGGATGTTTTTTCATTCTTACCAGACACACCATGGAAGAGAAAATGTTGTAAGAACTTTAATCATATCAGCCCTGATACTCTTTATGGATTTTGTGTTGTATCTAAACAATTTAATAATACCGAATTTAAATTTACATCTGATTTCTGGTATGTATATTATGATACAACCCCACCGGAATTTTCCTCTGTGATCAATTTAAAGCCGGATCATGGTAAGGGGCGCGTTACCCTTTCCTGGGAGAACGGTACAAGTAATGATATAGAATATTATAAGATCTATCGATGGTTTGAATTAACTATGTCAGATTCAACATACATTGGCAAGGTTCTGCATGGAGCACCTTCATCTGCTGGTGATGATAATCGACTTATAGATACAGTTTCAACCGAACCGGGGGATTACACTTATAGAGTAATAGCATTTGACCATGCAGGCAATTCAACACCGTCGGATTCTTTTTCTGTTGCACTAAAAGATTTTGGTGCATGCTGGAATATTACAACTCCAAAGCTGTCAGATAATAATACTGTATTTATAAATGATGCTGCATTGGATAGTATGATCTTAGAATTTAATTGTAATTCCGCAGAAAGTACGGTGTTGGTACATTCAAAGGAGGCTGTGAAGTGGGCAGATTTAATTACAATTACCGATTTATGGACAATGGAGGCAGTAGAATTTCATACTGATCCTGATTCTGCATCTGCATTACAAGATGTTCAATTTGTGACCATTGATTGTGATCCGAGAAAGAGTAACTCATCACATTATAGTATTAGCCTGAATTGTGATTCCCTTGTTGATGAATATGACAATGCTGTGTATGATGGAGGTGCAATTGAGTTCAAGACATGGGCAGAACCAGAACGTGATAACCAAGTAAGATTCAAGTTACATAATGAAGACATCTTAATACTAAATTTTAAATATTCTGATGTTACTCAAAATATATTTCTTGATATACAGCAAGGTATACTCCCGGATAGTATTGAAACCGGACATGTGCAAATTGTACAAGACAGTACTGTCAAAATAAATATTTCAGATGATTTAATCACGCTTGATTCCTTGATTGGCACGGTGCAATATGGGCTGGGTACTCAAACATGTGATGAAATAAATGATCTTGATGAACTTCAAATATATCATAAGGTCGATACTTCTACTGGTGTATGGCATATTGTTAAAGATCCGCATGTTAGTCCAAATAGTACTGTTGAGGATCTGCATCATCTATCTGATGGCAAGTTAATGACAGGTCCGATTAATATTCTTGGTGAATTTATTGTTGTTGAGCAGGGGATGCCGGGCGAGCGGGATTATAAGGATGATAATGAGAAGGGGCATAAAATTTACTGGATGTCTGCATACCCTAATCCTGTAAATCTTTCTGTTGATCCTGTTACAATAAGGTATCACCTTTTGAAGGACGATGATACTACGGAACTATTTATCTATGATCTTTTTGGTAATTTGGTATTTGAAAGAGACAATATTATTAGTATTAAAGGGATTAATGAGTTTAAATGGAATGGTGAGAATGGTGGGGGGATGAGAGTGGCACCCGGGGGGTATATAATTTTGATTCGTTCTAATAAGCATGTATTGAAGCATAAAGTTGCGGTGGGGAGGTAGTGTTATGAGAAGGAAAAACATCCAGGTTAATCATTTTGTAAAGAATGTTGATGAGAATCGGCATAATTATCAGTATGATAATGTCCCGAAAGATGTTAAGACATTTCAGAATTTGGCCCATAATCGTTTTTTATGGCTGATCAGTTTTACATTGTTGATTATACTTGTTATTCTTGTATTTCCTCTTTTAGGTAACACTTATTCATGGTATAAGCAGCTTGATAGTATAGTAATCCGGATTTTATGTATTATATGTGTAGTTGATGTTTTTCTCATTGCATACCATATAATTTCAACATTATATAATGAAGATATTTTTAATAAGGACGTACATTTAGCCGTAAAAATACGCGAGATCATCAAAGTGACTGCTGAATATGTGGGGCTTTTTTGTTTGTTAATATCATTAATTATTTATTTGTATTCCCACCAATATGCAGCCTTGAATGCGGTCTTCTTGTTTATCATGCTTGCCATTGCAGCACCGATTGGCATTTATTGGATTGGGCTGAATCCTAATGTTTATTTCCCACGCGGACGAATCTCCAAAGAATCGATATATATCGTCTCTGTTTTTATTATATTACCTCTGTATGTTTTAATAATGGCAAGTTTCAGGGATGTGTTTTTTGAGAATAATATGTTTCCGCGCCCTCTTTTTTTTATGTGGCTATCAGGTGTTTTGTTTTTTGCATTGGATTCCTGGATTGAAAATAAAGCTTTTTCTGAAGGAGACAATTCAAACCAAGATGATTGTAGTTCTGAGTCAGTGGATAATGAAAAATGGTCTATAATTGTTCCTATATCTGTTGTCATCCTTGGAGTAGTTGTAGTAATGTTTTGTTGGGCTAATGATCCTAATACAAAGCGTATCCGTGATGCTGATATTATTGTTTCAAGATTTAATACTTTTGAGGAGATGCCTATTAATATCAGTACAAGTGGTTTTGGTACCTCAAAAATTAAATTTAGGCTTGACCGTATTATTGAAGATAAAATTAACCGCATGATTGCTATTCAGGGTTTTTATAATAAAGGCGAGCCTTCACATTCTATTCATGTTGCTAAAAGCAATAGGGTAGTTAGGAATTACTCAGGAGTAGATGTTTTTTTTGAAAAGAATGAGAATAGAGCAAAACAGAATGACGAGAGAGTAAAGGCAGTCATTTGGGGTTTTTGTACTACATCACAAAATGGAGAGGGTGAGCTTTTTCCTGTATGTACATACAGCAAAACTGTGTACAATATTTTTAATAAACATTATAGTAGAATGGCACAATCATATGCTGGTGAAAAGACAAGCAATGAAGCAAATTCAGTTCCGATTTTAATGAACGGCCATGCAAATTGGGAACTTGATGCCTGGTTACAATCAATCTTGTTAATGAGTCTGCTGAATCGCATTAATGAAAAAGGTAATGCTGTTTTTTTTAATATGATAGAAATAGGTGTCATAAAAGAAAAAATGAGTGCGTACTTTAAAGAGTTAGAGTTAAATATTGCTCATTTAAAAAGTTTGATTGATAACTCAAAACCTTCAAAGGATAGTTTTAGTATTAATTGGACAAATGAAAAAATAGGGCTCAATCCTTATGTCCAAAGAATTAATGCACGGAAATTATATACTTTTTTATGGCGTGTAAATCTTGGATTGCGAATCCAAAATAAGAAAGCGGCATATGATTCAATTGAGAGTGAATATCTTTTACCTGATAAAGACGTCTATTTGATGCATGCATATGAGATGTATTCGTATCCACCCGAACAATCTGACTATAAATATTGGGAAAAAACAGTTGGCTATTGGAAGAAATTTTTTGAAATTTATAGTGAGGAGGATAAACAATTATTGCCCAAATATGGTTATCTTCTTTCTCGTATTCGGCAAGCCAGTATAAGTGATAAAAAGATTCAAGAAAAAGTAATTATGGACTGTTATGAATTTTGGAAATCGAATTTATGGGATAAGCTGGACACGGACGCATTAAATTATAGACCACGATACGAATATGTTAAAGAATTACATGAGTTTTTTAATAATATTAAAATTAGTGGTTTAACAAATAAAAAAGAAATTAAACAATTGAAAAAATTTACATTACAAAAGATAGTAGAATTGGAAAGACACGAATTGCTATGTTGTTATGACCTGGTTTTGAAAAAGATATGTGAAGTGATTACAAAAAAGGAAAAGTGATGTCGTTTTTTTTGTTGAGATTTTTTTGCTGGTACACTATTTTGTTTGTTGTGGCATTTTGTAATCACCCACTTTTTTCACAGCAGATTACCAAAAATATTAATTTTTTTAGAGCTGGGACGGATACTATTTCTCTCGATTCTGTACAGATATATTGTAAGTCGTCCTTATTGGGTGAGTGGCATGCTAGAGAGGGAGGGGCGAATGATTTTACATTTAAAAATAATAGTGAAATAGACGATAAATTACTTTTTTATTCTGACTCATATAAAATTGAATTTAATCAAAGGAGTTTCATAAAAGGAAATGTAGATACTACCTTTGTTGTGAAGTTATCAAAAAAAAGCAAATCGCCTGTAGGAACATTCAAAAAAGATGATAGTGATAATGATTCAGCTATTAATAAACTAATATTTACAAACACATTGGATGAAAAAATTAAATTATTCATAGAGGGTAAATACAAGTTTATTATTATTGACTCTTTATACGAGAACAGGGTAGTGGACTGCGTAATGAAGACTCCGCAAATCTGGGCCTTTACTTTGGATAATGAGTTTGTGAAGATTGACAGGCCAGAGAATGGCATTTATAAATTGAGTAAAGGTAAAGATACCAAAAAAACAAAACCAAAAAAAATAATACACCCAAAACATCCTGAAAAAATTTCTATCTTCTTAAAAGTTGAAAATGGATTCAATGTTCCACAAATAGAGCTTGAAAATAAATTATGTTTGATGAATGTTGATACTACAATAAATGTAAATTCCGGAGAGTATCAATTTGATCTCCCACCAGACTATATAGGTAGTTTCAATGTTGTAGTAAGAGATAAAGGAAATAAGGCTGACACTTTAGGACAGGTTAAACTACATGGTAGTAATCTGGACACTACTTTAATATATTACAAAGATGTGTGTCTAGATTTCAGAGGTGTTCATATTGTTAATAATGACACAATTTTAATTTGTAATGCTAAAGGGGATCAGCATAAAGTTGATCTCACTGTTGACAAATTTAAAGTGATAAAAGATTCATTCTTTGTCAGAGCAGATACTCCAATTATATATAAATACAAACCCTGGAAAAAAATGCACGAGATTCCAATACAATATGAAGATAAGGATACGATAAGAGTAAAGGGGATTTACCCGGTTATTCTCGAAGTTAGTTGTGATACAGTTGCATCAGATATGACATTATTGACTGATTGCTATGTAAGGTTTAAAGCAAATCGTGATACAATATGGTCTATTAAAGGAATGAAATTCGAATGTAGAGAAGATAGTTTAAATGATTATGAATTGTTACTTTTAAACCCGAATCAGGAACCAACTGGAATAAGTATTAACTTATGTAATTGCGAATTGATTGGAGATAAACTTATTGTAAAATTCCCCAAAGGTCCAAAACAAGATGTCCGCAATAGAACTCAGCTGTCTTTCAAATATTCCATTAATGATTGGAAACTAACTTATCCTGAATTAGAAATTTCACATTTATTACCGTTTTTAAAAATTTGGTTTAACAAGTCATGGGTCTATTTCAAGACCAGTTTCTGTGTATCAAAATTTCCGGAGCAAGTGGGTCCGGTACATCATGACGGGAGGATTCTTGGTGGTGGCGTTGGCTTGGAAGTGGATTTTAGGGGTAATGGCTTTCTGCATCGCCTCATTGGTGGGTTAGGAATAAATTATTTCCCTGTTCGGAATGATAAAAAATATTTACCGGCTTATATTGCAGAGAAAGGGTTCTCTGATTTTTACTTGCAGGCATATATAAGTACAAAGATACCAGACTGGACTTGCTTGCCGGTAACATTTGCTGTCGGAATTGGTTGGACAACAAATCTAAATAAGTTTTCTGACGCACTATTTCTTAAATTTGATATTTTTTGGTTAAACTGAAAAGAACAAACTAATGAATACTACAAAAAATGTAGCACTATTAATTTTGGTTATTTGTTCTGCTGTTGGTAATTCTCCGTTAAATGCCCAGGAACACTACGGCCAACCCTATGAATACTTGCGCTATGGCATTGGAGCACGTGAGATGGCTCTTGGAGGTAATATGTTGGGGGCTGTGGGCCATCCCAATAGCTTGTATTGGAATCCAGCTGGCCTGTATTCACTAAAAACAGTATCAGTAAGCCATGCGTATGTTGATCTTTTTCTTGATACCAGGTTGAGCATGACTGCAATAGCAATACCTCTTTCAAAAATAAAGGAAAATTGTGTTTTTGGTATTAGCTGGGTTGATTTAGTTTCCAATGGATTTGAAGGACGGGGCAAATACAATGAGCCCCTTGGAGATTTTAAATTAGTTCAGGATGCTTTTGTTGCCTCATTCTCAATACCGTTAATTTTTGAAATTCAGGGCGGGATAAGTCATAAATGGACAAGAACTTTTCTAGGCGGTGGGCAGAATATTAATTTTGATTATTCTCATCTATGGGATATTGGCATATATAAGAAAATAAACCTTTTTGAGGTTAGTGCCGTAGTACGACATATCTCAAATGACTATTCTACAAATGAAATACAAGTTGCGGCCAGTTACCGTTTTAAGGCGGTTTCAGTTTTTGTACAGTTTTATGAATTGTTTTGGGACAATCGAAATTTAAACACTGGAGTAGAATTGAATAATTTGGAATTCAAAGATTATAGTATTCCTTTGAGATGTGGTATTGACGTTAGACGGAAATTATTTAATGTTGGTTTTGGAACATATATATCGATTAAAAATAAAAAATTGCCTTGGCCAGGAAAAACAAAAATTGATTTTGCGTTTCAGTTTCCATTGTTTTCAGATTCAGCTTTACCTGGCAGCATGATGTGGTGGACGGTCTCGTTAAATTGAAGCTGGCCGGAATAATCTGAATCCAATAAACTTAAGACTAATCATCACAACCCCCGGGTCGGAAGAGATACCCAGGAGATTAGCCTTTTGCACCCCATTAATCGGAAATCAGTCCGCAGATGAACGAAGACCCCCGATAGGAGCATTCGGGGGTGACAGGAAGTAGGGCGGGCAGCCTGTGGTCAATAAATCTCGGTTTAAACGTATTACAAAGAATGCGTATTATTAAGCTCTTTCCGCAATATAACTTTGGTTCTGTAGTGGGATGTTTTTCAGAAACTCAGCTATTCGATACCGATCAAAACTAAAATATTGGATTATTCAAAAAAACTTGCAAGCCAGTTAAAACCAAACTAGATTGTAACTATAATAGAACTAAAATTCATTTATCATAGGTTGACAAGATGAATCTTACAATTAGAAATATTCCGGATGATGTAATTAACAAAATAAGAACTCTATCTCAAATGGAAAGGAGAAGTTTAAATAATGAGATATTGCTTGTTTTGGAGCGTGGAATACAAGAAGAAGTAAAACATTTTTTTAATATAAAAAGAAACATCAGTAAAAATATTCAGATTGATATTTGGAGAAGATTATCAAAAGAATGGCAGGATGATAGATCCACTGACGCAATAATTAAGGATATTTATAATAGTAGAACTTTGGGCCGTGAGTTTTAGAAGTTACCCAGGGGATTAGCCTTTTGCACCCCATTAATCAAGAAGTACCGGAAAAATGAGTCCGCAGATGAACGAAGACCCCCGATAGGAGCATTCGGGGGTGACAATTGATTTTTTATTATCTGTCACTCCTGAATTCTTCATGCCGACCGGAGGTCACTGCCTTTGTCTGTGATCCTGTCCTGCTCTCATTTTATGCTTTTGGGTATTAATATTAATCCGGCAAAAAAGAGTTGAAACTGTAGCACAATTGTTCACAGGACATTCTGTCTCGGTCTCGTAATCGTAATCGTAATCGTTTGTTGCTCTACAGTTTATAAGCGAAAGAACCGATAGCGATACCGACACCGATGAAGAAAGTGATGCATATATCAATCCACAACCACCCCCCCAACACAACTATATATTAACAGCAAATTTCCCCTGAAATATTCTTACGTAAATCCAGTACATATATATGTCTGGATAATCAGTACAAACTGTATGGATATGACGATATCTGAAATATGGTTTGATGATTTACTGCTGCAATCTCTTACAGCCATATGCATCTACATTTTTTGGAGAATGACATTAGTGGACAGCGATGCTGATAGAAAGTGCATTTTATTTTTTTAAACTGGGGGAATAATGTTCAAAATCAGAATGATTATCTTAATAGGCTTGTTTTTAGTGATGTCTTGCGGGAAGGCGTCTATCACCGATAAGGTGTTTATAGAGAAAGCATTGCCAGGTGATGTGGGAATAAATTCGAAAATTCTGGATGAATTAGTATCAGACATTGAAAGTGGAAAGATTCATAATGTTCACGGAGTGATGCTAATAAAAGATGACAAACTTGTACACGAGAAATATTTTGCAGGTCATGGATCAAATGAACTACATTATGTTGCATCTGTGACAAAAAGCTTTGCATCGACTTTATTGGGTATTGCAATAGATCAGGGATATTTTGGAGATGATATACACACTGTTTTAAATAGAAAAATAGCTGATTTATTTCCAGTATATGCTGAAATCATTAATCGTGACAGCTTGAAGAACGAACTCAAATTGCACCATATATTAACAATGACAGCCGGATTTGAGTGGGACGAACATACATTTCCGTATACAGATTCCAGGAATGATTGTAATAGAATCAATAATAATATAGATCCGATGCGTTTTTTATTTGAAAGAGATATAATTCATACGCCAGGTACAAATTTTTATTATAATGGAGGTCTGTCACTCTCCATTTCCTATTTGATTGAAAGCTATACAGGCATGAGTGTGCTTGAATTTGCAAAGATAAATTTATTTGATCCGCTGGATATTGTTGATTATAGATGGACAGAAGTTGAAAACGGGTTAATTGACACAGATGGAGGTTTGCATTTAAGACTAAAAGACCAGGCAAAGCTGGGTTATCTATTTTTAAATAAAGGAAGCTGGTACGGTCGGCAGATAGTTTCGGAATACTGGGTGCGGGAATCTACAAAATTGCATATTGATAATTATAATCAACCGGATTACGGTTATCAATGGTGGGGTGGTAATTTTAATGCAATGGATAGAACATTTGCAATATACTTTGCATCCGGGCATGGAGGGCAAAAAGTTGCAGTAATTCCGGAATTTAATACGGTATTTATCCTCAATCAGCAGGTATTTAATAACCCATACGGTCATTTAAATATAATTGCAATTTTAAGCGAATATATTTTACCCGCTCTTGTTGGGCAAAGGACTATTCAAGAACCTGAAAAATTTGAAGCTATTGATCTGGAAGAATTTTGTGGTCGATATATATCAGAAGTGAATGACGATTTTATAGATGTTACAAAAATAGATAATGCGCTTGTTCTATCTTCAAATAATGGAGATACTAATGTGTTTACTCCAATTTCCGGAACAACATTTTCCAGCCGAATAATGGATATATTGAATGTGAAAATTGAATTCAAAATGGATGAAGCAGGTAAAATAAAATACCTTCATTCAATGTTTGGATTTAGAAATTTGAAGTTTGAAAAAACTGACAACTAATACATTGTTAATCTTTAAAAACGGTCAATTGCTGGATGAATATATTTTTTCGCTGGTACGATGAAATTGGTATAAGATATTTTGGAATAAAACACCGGGTGTTGAATTACAACTGATATATGGAATACACACAGAACTAATATAGTTCAACACCCGGTGTTTGAAGGTGACAGAGAGATTATGGATTTTAAAAAAAAGGGGTTTAAAATGAAAAATTTGTTATTGATCTTCTTGATTCTTCATGCATCTTTGTCTGCTCTACCACAGCAAATGGAATTATTAGTAAAATTTAATAGTGGCAAGCCATATATGAATGAAGATACTACCCGCATTCAATTTAATTTGATTGCCCATAAGATTTATCTTAAGGTTAAGGTTAACGATTCAAGACCGTTCAATTTTATTCTGGATACAGGGGCAATTACTGCAATTGATCAAGATGTTGCCACAGAACTTAATTTGGAGAGAGGGACGGCTTTACCTGCATTGGATACATTAATGAGTGCATATATTTCAAAGGGTCCTGTAAAAATTAACGTGGGGGATTTATCTGTTTGTGAATTTATCCCTATAATTACCGATTTGCCGGATGCCTCTGATTCCGAACCAAGTCTTGATGGTTTTATAGGGTCAGATTTCCTGCGATTTTTTTGTTTAACAATTAATTATCAAGAGAAAACATTGATGTTTTCTAGTGATAAATTGTTACCATCAGAACCTTTCTATACTGTTCAAATGGAAAAGTTCTTTCCTCTGGGGTTTCCAATGATTGATTGTATAATAAATCAGTCTCACAATATGAAAATGATGATTGATACAGGATCGCCGTTTTCCTTTGTTTGCCCTATAAGTGTGATTGATGATGATGATATATTTAACGATCAAGTCGTTCTGAAATCATATGGAACATTTATGAAATGGCCTTCAACAACCACTGAATATAATTATTTGTCATATGCACGCAGCTTTAAGTGTGGTGATTTTAACGCAAATAATATTCCAATCTTTTTTGCTGAATTACCCCGGCAATTTTCATCAGGATTAATCGGTAAGGATTTTCTATGCAATTTTATTACAACAATAGATTACTTAAATAATGAAATATTCCTTGAGCCGGTACAACACAAATATGAAGACAATATGTTTTCAATAGGTTTGAGTATCAAGAAAAAAGATAGTAGATTTTTTGTTAAAAGTATTTGGCAAGATTCACCAGCTCATAAAAGTGGTGTAAAAGTCAATGATGAAATACTCAAGTTAAATAATTATAATGCAAAAGATCTTTCTATAGAGAAAATAAACAATATATTGAACAATGATGAAATCAGTGTAATTCATTTAGACGTAAAAAACATAAACGGTGAAAATTCAATGTCCTTAACAAAGTGTGATTTGCTTGGAATTCTCCTGAAATAAATCTATGAAACTTTGTTACGGAAATTCAGTACAAATATATATCCGGATAATCAGTACAAACCCTGGGGAAGCAAATATGAAACCCTTAACTAAGTTTGAAGAAATTTTGCTGCTGGCAATTTGGCGGCTCAAAGATGATGCTTACGGCGTCAAAATCCGTCAGGAAGTAATGCGAGTGACTGGAGAGAATCTTACATACGGCACACTTTACAGTGCACTGGATCAGCTTACACGAAAATTGTATGCCACTAAAACAATTGGTGAACCTACAGCAGAGCGCGGGGGACGGCGTAAGATATATTATACACTTTCGCCGGATGGATCAAAGGCTTTAAGACGTGCGCAGGAACTCACTAAGACACTGTGGAATGATGTCCCTGATATGGCGTTTGAATAGAATTCTTAGAGTTTATAAAGTGGAAAGTAACAAAGAAAGTAGTAGCCCATGATGAAGAGACGTCTTCATTGTACATCACCACCCTGGTTGGCAGTAAAGCTTTTAAGGGCTTTTTTGGATGAAGTGACATCTTGGGGCCTGCTGGGGGATCTGGAGGAGGAGAGTAGAGAAATCTACCTCCGACATAATCGATTCTTTGCCAGGTGTTGGTATTGGTTGAGGACGGCGGAAATTGTCTTACCGGCAATTAAGGTTGCAATATCATGGAGGTTTTTTATGTTTATACATATTCTTCGATTTATGGGACGACGCATGCGGCGTCAGAAAGGATTCAGTTCTCTTAACCTGTTCGGTCTTGCCCTGGGGCTGGCCTGCTGCATGCTGATTATTACTTTTGTGCAGCATGAATTATCATATGATCGTCATCATCAAAATTTTGACCGTATTTACCGTGTTGGAACTGATCTTGATTTTGGTGGCGGATCTTCCGGGCCACTTGCCATTAGTAATTACCCTATCGGAACAACATTAAAGGAACGTTATCCCGTTGTTGAGGCTGCGGCCAGACTTCGCCGTGCATTTCATAGTGTCATGGTAACATCAGATGAGCATGAGTTCATGGAAGAGTATGGATTCTTTGCTGATAATGATGTGTTTAAAGTCTTTACTATTCCACTTCAGTATGGAGATCCTGAAACGGCATTGTCCGGAACCGGTATGGTGGCAATATCAAGGAGCATGGCAGATAAATATTTTGGCGATACAGATGCATTAAATCAAGTTCTGACTATTGATAACAGTGAAGAGTATATTGTTACGGCAGTATTTGAAGATGTTCCCAATACATCGCATGTTCACTTTGATATGCTTTTCAGTTTTGAGACCTTGCTGCAAGCTATGCCTGAACAGACTTCACGCTGGGTGGGAGATTTTGGTAATTACAGCTATCTCTTGCTTCAGACAGGCATTGATCCAGCAGATATTGAGGCTGAAATTCCGGGACTGGTGCAGGAACATCTTGCTGACCTTTTAAAAGCTGTAAATGGTCGTATTGATATGTTTTTGACTCCTTTGGCAGACATTCATCTGCGTGCACAATTGACAGCTGAAATTGGAACACAAGGTCGTATTGAGTATGTTTACCTGTTTAGTGTAATTGCAGCATTTATATTGATTCTAGCATGTATCAATTATATGAACCTGTCTACTGCAAGAGCTACAAGGCGATTAAAAGAGATCGGATTGCGCAAAGTAATGGGTTCAAGCCGTCACGCTCTCATGAAACAGATTTTGGCTGAGTCACTGGGGTTCAGCTTGTTGGCCACATTAATAGCATTGGTGATAGTACCATTATCTCTGCCATTATTTCAACAGCTCGCAGGCAGGACGCTGATCTTCAGTCCATTTACAGGATTCATGCCATTGATTATTATTGCTATTGTAGGAACTAGTGGTATACTGGCCGGAATTTATCCTTCATTAGTCATCTCCAGATGGACTCCAGTACAACTTTTTCATGGCATTAGTGGGAGACGATCCCGGAATTATTTCAGAGATACCCTGGTTATTTTACAGTTTACTGTCTCCATTGCACTTATGATTGCCGCAGGGTTGGTTGGACAACAACTGCATTATTTGAGAAATACAGAGCTTGGTTTTGATAAAGAGCAGGTAATTATACTGCCTATTCAGGGTCGGTTAAATGATGATCTTGCTGCGGTCAAAGCAGAACTGATCTCTTATCCTGGCATTATCTCGACAGGCGCAACTTCGCAGATTCCAGGTGGAGGCACCAGGCGAAATGCATTCTTGCCTGAAGGTTTTGAATTGTCACAGAATAATATGATGGCCGCAATAAGTGTTGAACCTGATTATCTGACTACAATGGGACTACAATTACTTGAAGGTGAAACATTCAGGTATGATAGAGGTGGTCGTTCGACTGAATATATAATAAATGAAACTGCGATGAATCAAATAGGTTGGGATAAAGCTGTTGCAAAGTCATTAAGAGAGCTTGATGGCCAGGGTAATGAAAACAGAATTATTGGTGTGATAAAAGATTATCATTTTGAGTCTTTACATAATGTTATTCTCCCCCTGGTTCTTGAGTATAATCCGGATCATTTCAGTAATCTTGCTATAAGAATCCAGGGGGGGCAGGTTAGAAATGTCATTGAATATCTTGAGGCAATGTGGCCTGATATTGCACCTGAGGATCCATTTACATATAGTTTCCTGGACGATCGTATTAATCAAATGTATGGTGATGAAGCGCGAATGAGTAGTATATTTAAATTTTTTACAGGATTGGCGATGTTAATAGCCGTGCTCGGTCTTCTTGGCCTGGCAGCCTATGCTGCTGAGCAACGTATTAAAGAAATTGGAATACGTAAAGTATTGGGTGCTTCTGTAGGACGTCTCATAATAATGATGTCTAAAGACGCGGTGTTATGGAGTGTTATTGCCAATGTGCTGGCATGGCCATTGGCATGGTATGGCATGGGTCGCTGGCTGGAAGAATTTCCTTATCGCGCACCAATTTCCTCTACAGTTTTTATATTGTCCGGTCTGGGAGCTTTAGCAATTGCTTTGCTTACAGTGGTGACACAGGTTATGAAAGCGGCACAGGCAAATCCTGCATCTATACTGCGGAGTGAATGATAAGAGTCCTTTTTTTTCGACAGGATTAAAAGGATCTACAGGATTTTAAAAACTCTGCATTGAGTGAACATGATATACGTAATCATCCTGTCAATCCTGTAATCCTGTCCTGCTCTTTTTTTATATGTGTAGGGCTGGGTTGGGAGGCTCCGTGTATTCCGTGTATTCCGTGGTAAAATGTTTTTTCTTTTAAGCTCTTCCATGTATTCTATGTTTAATATCCGAGTTTGAATAAAGAGCAGGAGCATTGTCCACTGAGAACACGGAGCCACCCTGCATCATCCGCAAGAGCTCTTTTTCTGACAGGATTAACAGGATCTACAGAATTTAAAATAGTTTAATACACAGAGTTATCCCGTCAATCCTGTGATCCTATCCTACGCTGTTTTTATAAGTGTAGGGTTGGGCCGGGAGGCTCCGTGTATTCTGTGTATTCCGTGGAGAAATGCTTTTTCTTTTTATAAAATAATCTTTGTGAATCAGGCATAACTATGCAGACCAGCCAGTAGATAATTCACTCCAAAGAATGTAAAGAGTACGGCGCAGAATCCCACAATTGATAATATCGCTGCTTTTTTACCGCGCCAGTCCCGGGATAATCTTGCATGAAGAAAAATAGCGTATATAATCCATGTTATAAGCGACCATGTTTCTTTGGGATCCCATGACCAGTAGGCACCCCAGGCCCTGCTGGCCCATACTGATCCGGTTATTATTCCAATAGTCAGCATGATAAAACCCATGGCATTGGCCCTGTATATGATCTCGTCCAGCAGCTGCGTATTGTCTGTTGTTGAATCACCCATCAGCTTTATAAGATAGGCTATTGCTGCCCCAAATGAGACAGTAAAGGCGGAGTATCCCAGAAAACATGTAAGTACATGATAGGTCAGCCAATTGGACTGTAGTGCCGGAATAAGAGGCTGGATTTGCTGGTTGACATTGGGTGAGAGTGATGCATATGCCATGGCCAGAGATACCAAAGGGAAGATAAATACGCCAAGAATGCCTATTCTGTACTTTCGCTCAACTAATAGATATACCAATACAACACACCATGATACAGCCGTTAATGCCTCGTACATATTGGAAAGCGGCACATAGGCATGACCGGTCTGTTGTGTCTCAATCCAGCGCATGATCCATCCCAGTACATTTACTGCCAGAGCGGCCCAGGCAGCGGGCATTAATATTTTGTCTGTATCAGGTTTTTTAAAGAGTATGCGATAAAGATGTCCCACGCTCATTATGAGATATACAAAAGTGCTGATTCCCAGTAGAGTTGAGCTATTCATGAGAGTTTGCCCTTTCCGAAGTTGTTAGTATGCCGGTTATTTTTTCAACGGCCTGAATAAGTCCCGTCATCTTTGATTTAAACATTGTCATACGGTTTGATGATGCGGCAATGGTTATAACGCCACCATTACCCTCTTTTTTAAATTTTATCCAGATGCGTTCATGGCTTGTGAAGAATATTATAAAAAGTCCGACAGTAAGACAGAATCCCCCCAGCCAGATCAGCCAAAGTCCCGGAGATTTTGTCAGCTGTAGTCCTGTGTAGGTTTTGCCGGATACGCCCATGAAGATAAAGTGCCATGGCCCGGATCTTGAAGCGTGAAAGCTGCCTTGTTGTAGAAAGAGCCATTGATCTGAGATATGTTCGTTATTCTTATAGAGACTGAGCGAGATTGCAGGATTTCTCATGACGTGTGTGCGGCTGCTGACTTCACAGTTCTTGTCCATTACAAAGTCAGGCACCAGTCGATCTATGATAATATGATATTCTCCACCTTGCAAAGACGTTTTTTCACCGAGCTTGACTGTAATGCGTTGTGCCTCCCGGCTGGAATCTGTGGGTTCAATGCCCAGGAAGATCCTGTCAGTATCAGGTATTGTGCCGTAGCTTGCCTGATATATGGTGACACCTTTATAGGTCAGAGGACGGTTTACTTCAATTATACGTGTAAGAACGTCATGGCCGTCTTCCACTATTGTCAGCCTGCTTTTATAGCCCTTAGGGCGCTGTGTCCCTTGATAAGTTGTCATTTCAAATTCATCACAGCGGATTTGAAAGTCCAGGTTTTTAGACCTGTCTCCCTGCCCAATGGCAACTTTACTTGAGGTCTCTCCCTCGGGCAGCATCATTGAACCGCGGAATCCAAAACCGGTCAATACGGCACCCATAAGTATCAGCAGAATGCCTGCGTGCACACTAAAGAAACCACAGCGGCTGATTTTTCCTTTCTCGGCAAAGAAGGAAATACCATTTGATGTTGCGCCAATAATTTTGAGGTTCAGCCCAATTTGGCGTACTGCCTGGTGTATTTCACCTGTCATAGTATCTTTGTATGTTTTAACAGGCCATGAATGATAGATTGACATGGCTTTCAATGTTT
Organism: bacterium; assembly: GCA_023139105.1. Taxonomy (GTDB): domain Bacteria; phylum Zhuqueibacterota; class QNDG01; order QNDG01; family JAGLOF01; genus JAGLOF01. The sequence goes on along the minus strand of JAGLOF010000125.1, from coordinate 6,181 downwards.
TAGCATCAGCATCCCGGGGCTTGTGTCTCATTATTCTCAGGAATACCGTCCATTTTTTTGTAGTGCAGGCAATGAGATTTATTGCAAATAGTGCAATTAGAGCAATGAACCAGGATGAATGATAAGTATCATTCAGGGCAAGCCCTGTGATCACTCCGGCTTTGCTTCCGTATACCGAACGGTAGAATTCTATTGACTCATTCTGAGGAATCAAAGTGCCGAATATTGATGCCACGCTTATGAGTAGCAGTACCCATATTGTTAGCTTTGTGGAGCTGAGTGTGGTCTCGATTTTTTTTAGATTCAATAGGATGTCCTCCCGTGATGCCGGGTCAGTATGAAAGTGTTTTGTTCAATGTTTTTAATATAGGTGATACTGTATTCCTTTGCAAGTGAAGATAAAGTATAAAATTTTTGTGTGTAAAATCTTTTTTTTAGGATCTATGTTGTTTTGAGTGGGTGCATAATTATTCTTATTTTATATGTCAACTGTTTCAGAGTTAGTTAATTTACAATACCCAGGTTGAAAATGAGCATACTCACCATGAATAACATAGAACTTTTGGCTCTTCCGGATATTGTGTGGAATTAGCACTCATAAAACCCGGAAGAGAAAAAGATATAGAGATTGGCAACGAACAAAACGAACAAAAGAGAAAAAGATATAGGGATTTGAAAAAAAAATGTAAAAAACGAATAGCGTATGATACCTTTGTATTATTGTTAAATAAAGTATCTTTATTTTATAATTGTGTTTTTTCTTGTTCGTCTTGTTCGTTTTGTTAGTTGCTAATTTTTTGTTCTTGAGGGTTAATTCTACACAATTGCCAGAAGAGCTAAAAAAAAGAACAAGAATCAGACAGGATAACAGGATTAACAAGATAAAAAAAAAGATCTACCAGCGTGTTGTGTTCTATCCCGTAGTATCCTGTGCTCAGATGGAAATATCATAATCAGATCTCAATCCTATTACAAAATATTTTGACGTACGGTAATTCCATACAGTTCCCGGAAGAACCGAACTTTATGTTGATGTTTGGTGGTGAAATTTATTTGTTTTTAAAAACAAATGAAACATTTGTGTGTTGTGCCCGTAGAAAGTTTTGGAAAACAAAACAAATCTTCGGAGATGAAATGAAATTATTAACAAGAAAAGATGAGATGATGTTGCTGGCAATTTTACGCCTGGATGAAGAGGCTGCATTGATCTCACTGAGGGAGCTGCTGAATGCTCAAACCGGTAAATCCTGGTCTGTGGGAAATGTTTTTGTGTCCCTGGAGAAACTGGAGAACCTGACATATATCCATTCATCATTAGGTGCTCCCAGTGCAAAACGGGGCGGCAGAGCAGTTAAGTTTTACAAAGTTACTCCCGTTGGGCTTAAAGCCTTAAAAGATGCAAGGCTGATGCAGGAAAATTTGTGGGATGGTCTACAGGACATGGTTCTAAAAGCATAGCTTGGAGATAATAGATGCATTTTCCACAGATTAAATCTCATTACCTGTCTCTTTGGATCTTGAAGAGATTGATCGATCCTGATAAAGCTGCCTTGCTTCATGCTGATTTTGAGCAGCTTTACCTGCAGATCAGGGATGATGAGGGCAGATGCAAAGCCTTAAAGTGGTATATTGTCCAGTTTATTTACAGTCTGATTCCAATAGTCAGACGGAATATGGAATGGAGTTTTTCTATGATACAGACATATGTGAAGATTGCTTTCAGGAATATGCAGCGGCAACGCATTTACACAATCTTGAATATTGGAGGACTGGCAGTTGGGCTGGGTATGGCCCTGATTATTTTACTGTGGGTAAATAATGAAATGGGCTTTGATCGTTTTCATGAGAATGCTGAAAATCTGTATCGTGTGGTTGTAAGTGAGATACTTGGCGGAAATGAAGAAGTCCATTTTACCAGTACTGCTGCACCCCTGGGGCCGGAACTACATACAACATATCCGGAGTTTTTAGATGTGGCCCGTGTAGGTTCAATAAGTGGTGTGGTTATTGGAATAGGTGATGATAAAAATTATGAAAGACGGATAGATTGTGTTGACCCGGCATTTTTTGATATATTTACATATCCATTTATACATGGAACTCCGGAAACGGCTTTGATCCATCCACATTCTCTGGTACTGACCGAGTCAACGGCAAAACGTTATTTCGGTTCATCAGATGTACTGGACAGAATGGTCAGGATTAATTCTCAATGGGATTATAAGATTACCGGTGTAATCAAGGATATCCCAGGTAATTCTCATTTTACTTCACGAGGTTTCATACCATTTAAAACTCTTGAAGAATTTGGTGCCAATCTTGACCGATGGGATAAATTCTCTTATTCTGTTTATGCCGAACTGGTTCCTGATGTAGATCTTAGTGCGCTGAACCAGAAGATCCATGATCACATACGCCTGCATAATGAAAATACACGTATGACTCTTTCCATGCAGTCCTTGCTGGATATTCATCTCCATTCTAATAACATATGGGGATATGGCGGTAGAGGCGATATCAGGTATCTGATAATTTTCTCCAGCATAGCACTGTTTCTTTTGGTGGCGGCATGCATCAACTTTATGAATCTTGCTACGGCCCGCGCAGCACGGCGTGCAAAAGAGGTTGCACTTAGAAAGACAGTAGGTGCGGATCGTTCTGTGCTTGTAAGACAATTTTTTGGTGAATCAATCCTGATTACACTTATTGCGCTGGTGCTGGCAATAATTATTGCCGGTATAGCTCTTCCTTATTTTAATCAACTGGCCGGACAGTCTTTAACGTTTGTCCAATTGATACAGTGGAAGATTATTGTCGGCATTATTGGCATTAGTATATTTACAGGTCTGCTTGCAGGAACTTATCCCGCCCTGTTCCTGTCTGCCTTTCAACCTGCAAAAGTATTAAATGGAGCTGTAGGTTCTGGTGCCAGACATTCTGTATTCAGGCGTATACTTGTGTCAGTACAGTTTATACTGACAATAGGCTTGCTAACCAGTACATTTATAATTAATAGGCAGATGAAGTTTGTCAGTAATCAGAAATTGGGTTTTGACAAGGAGCGAGTGCTGGTAATCAGAATGGCTGGAGCAATGTCTCAACATTCCGTTCAGATTAAAAATGCTCTTATGCAAAACCCTCAAATAATGAATATATCGTTATGTTCTAATCTGCCGGATAATCTGCCAACATCAGTCACTGTAAATGACTGGGAAGGCAGAGAGGGTGATTTCAAGTTCAATGCACATACATTGACATGTGATGCTGACATGGATGATGTGTTAAAGCTGCAAATGACTCAGGGTAGATTTTTTTCCAATGAGATTGCATCTGACTCATCAAGCGGAATGATAATTAATGAAGCGACACTACGTGTTTTGGGAATTGAAGAACCATTGGGAAAACAGATCATGGGCAGCACAATAATCGGTGTGGTAAAAGACTTTCATTATTCATCACTCCATGAAAAAATTGGCCCTTTGCTTATTGATTGTACATTCTTAAGAAAACAATACCTCGCCATCAGGCTCAGGCCGGGCACAGGGCGTGAAACTATTGAATCCATTAAATCTGTGATTCAGGATATCATTCCCAATCAGCCTGTAGGATGGAATTATCTTGATGACAGGATTGATGAGCTCTACCAGGCCGACCGCAGGATTGGATCATTGATCAATGTTTTTACTGTGTTGATTATTTTTGTAGCCGCTCTGGGGCTGCTTGGGCTGGCGTCATTCACTGCTGAGTCTCGTGCCAAGGAAATGAGTATCCGCAAAGTACTGGGTGCTTCATCGCCTGTATTGTTCTCTTTGCTTTCATGGGAATTTATAAGATGGATACTGCTTGCAAATATTATTGCCTGGCCAATTGCTTATATGTTGATGCAGCGTTGGTTGCAGAACTTTGCATACAGGACATCTTTGGACGCCTGGATATTTATTGCAGCCTCACTTGCAGCAGTAATAATGGCATTGGCTACTGTCAGTTACCAGGTGATTCGTTCAGTAAATAAAAATCCAGCCGAAGTGCTGCGTAAGGAATAGAGACGGAAGGAGATAGGGATCCGGCGAATTTTAGGTGCCTCCCAGCCGGGTGTAATCTGGATGATGACACAGTCATTTACGCAATGGGTTGTATGGGCCAATGTACTGGCTTGGCCGGTGGCATATCTTGCAGCATCCAAATGGCTGGAAGCTTTTGCTTACAGGATTAGTATACGTTGGGAACTGTTTGTTCTGTCTGGCGGGCTGGCCCTGACTATTGCAATCATTACTGTCGGGTTTATCTCAATGAAGACTGCAAGAGCAAATCCGGCCAGTGTTTTGAGAGATGAGTAAATCAGTTTACTTTGAGGGGTATTATTCAAGATTGTTCCCAAAGGATTAATAAGCGAAAGAACCGATACCGATACCGATACCGATGGATTTAACGGTGACATTCGGCCTCGGTCTCGCAATCTTAATCGTTTGTTGCTCTGCGGTTAATAAGCGAAAGAACCGATATCGATACCGATATCGATATCGATGGAAAGGTAATGCTTTATTAATCCGGCAATAAAAGAATTGACTGTAGCGGCATAAAATCTCAATATTTATGCAAGGTATTTTATCGCCGGAGTATTAATTGCATTCAATCTTTATTTTTTTCTTTAGTTTTGTTACTTTCTACTTTCTACTTTCTACTTTTTACTTTTTGCTTTTCTCTACATAAAATAAAAATTAGCTATTGCGCAACATTCCTGTTTTTTATACATTAGTTCTCCATTCCAATTATTTATTTTTTCCAGCTGCATCTAACATGGTGGTATTATCATGATAAGAGTGGCTTTAGCACATCCGGGTAATTTTCAATTTATTACGTTTTTTGATCAGGTAGTCGCAGCTTTGCGTGTACGCCATTATGAGTTTAAAACGGAAAAGGTGTTATAAGCCGTTTTAATGGACTTTGGAAAGTATCAATACAAGTTCGTTGGGACTTGAATTTGGAAGATCGGATTGTTATTGAACCAAAATAAGTTACTACATTTGGTAATAGCAAAATTACCAAGCTTGGTAACATTATGTTTTTATTGTTACTACATTTGGTGATTTGTTGTGGGGGGAGGCAGGCTGATTAATAAGTGGTTAGTTGTATAATAGATCAAGAATAAGGTAAACTCATCTATGTGTCGTTTAATCAAAATTGGAATTTTTATTACAACATTAATTTGTACTGGATTTGTTGCTGGACAGAATCATGCTGACACTTCGATTTGGAAAGAATTCGTCATTAAATTGAAGGAGAATGAATTCCCAAGAGATAAAATACGAGCACACCATGAATCTTTGACCGATGCAATGGCAGGATTTTTAAAGCTGATGAGGGAAAAGGCGAATTGGGATGAATGGAATGCTAAACCAGAGGTTCACAAGGTTGATAATAAAATACACTACGTCATTCCATTAACCTTTGATGGTGAGCAAGCTACCTATTGCTTCACATTTTTGATAGAAGGGACCAATTGGTACTTTCAGCACCTTGAAGCAATAACCATTCGACTCGATAAATTGGGACCTCTTCCCACATCAGTGTTCCCAGATCTTTCAAAAGACTATAAAAACTGGATGCGTGAGGAAATAAGGATTTCCCAGCAAGTTCGCCTTCATAATTTATTAGTAAAAGAGAAGGGGAAATGTTTTGCTTTAGATTGGCTGAAAGATGGGAAAGGTTATTTTTTAGCGGCCAAGACATGGGTGCCATTTTTCACTGCACATAAAGCGTTTGTTTTATATATGTGTTGGGAACAATCAAATTTAAAAGGACACGATGTTGAATTGCTTCAGCTTGATGAAAAAATCGCTGAAGTTAAAGTGCATCCAATTTATTATGATTTATATAAAAATGCTGCTCATTTAAAACAGCAGATTTCTTTTGAAGATTATAGAAAGATATATGAAATAATCTGGCAGGATAGAGCCACAAAAGCTGGGTGGAAACTTGATTTAATTTATAAAGAAGAATTTATTTTATTTACTTTTAAAAAGCACAACTAACGCAAGTCTGCAACGGATGTGGCATTTGCGAATCTCTTTCATTTTAGGGTTCTCAAGAGGACGGCTGTTGCCGTCCATGAAATAAAAACGATGTGGACTGTATCGCACGATCAGTTACATACATTAACGTGGCTTCGGGACAGTATCTT
>JAGLOF010000124.1 GCA_023139105.1 bacterium | reverse complement strand
CCAAAATAGTCTGAACCACAGATACCCATGATAGACTGATGACCATGATGCACCTATATATCAATAATTATTGTTTATTGATTAACCTTTTGAACATCAAACGTGTCTCACCAAAATTTATAAGCAATCCAATCTCTAATTTGAAAGCCTCAAGATAATTTAGCCCCTGAGCTAAATGCACCTTTTCTAAATGCGTAATAGCTTTCAGTTCTACTAATACTTTTCCTTCTACTAGGAAATCGACACGTCGTGTTCCAATCTCGCATTCACCATAATTGATGGGCATTTCCAATTCACGATCAAATGGCAATTTTACTTTGTCAAGTTCAATGGCCAACGCGCGTTGATAAATCACTTCCTGAAATCCATTGCCCAAAGTACTATGCACACGCATTGCACAGCCAATGATCTTACCAGTCAACTCAGCATATTTATAATCTGTCATAAGACATACTCCATATACTCAATTGAATATAATAAATTTATTTGAGCTATCAAAGAAAGTGTGATTCACAAACATACGTCACAGATACCCAGACTGATACCCATGATAAAAGAACAGGCTGACAAGTTTATGCCAGCCTGTTAAGATTAAAGAAGTATTGTCTTTTATCATAGCCCATCATTTAATCATGGCCATCTGCGGTTCAGACAACCTCTAGCCGGGAGCACTTGTTAAATTAGTTGCTGCGCATAATTGGAGAACATTATGTTAACCTGCCCAGGCGGAACCTGCATTAAAGCTGTTCGGCCTTTTCGTAAAGTAAACTAATATGATCCTGAAAACTAATAAGTCTATTCAAGGCCTTTTTCGGATTGTTGTCTTCATTAATAAAATAATAGCCCAAGATCCTTTTCAGATTGTGCCAACTGTTACTTGGCCTATGTAGGTCATATCCTTTTACTAATTCTTTATATGCTGAAGGCAATCCAAAACTTGTCCTAACTACCTCTTTAAACTTCTCATATTCATTATACAATTGATGGAAGTCCTCTGGCTCCAAATTACCATTTCGCCGCTTTTCCTTAGCAAAATTGTTAAGGTACTCGAGATAGTTAGTTAATTGTTGTTTGTCAAGTATCATAATTATTGATTAAGACCTTTTACAATAACAAAATTTCTTCGCATTTCATGATTAGTTTCATCTAGGTAGTCTAAGACAAATGCAGCCAATTTTAGTATACCACGTCCTTGCCCATCATCATTATTTATCAATACGGATAATTGTTCTTTTGCTATATTGTACTCACCATTCTCATAATTGCATATAGCAATATAATATTGGTGCTTTATCCTCTCATCGGCATCAGGCGTATTTTTGACAATCAATTCGTGATATGGAATGGCTTCACGGTATTGTCTACGAAAATGCGACAACATTGCTAAAAACCATGCACCATTGCATATCCCTAAAGGATCTTTTTCACGCAACAACTCAGATGCAAAATTTATAGCTAAATCCATTTCACCCAATTTCCTATAGGCAGTTAGCATATAACTCCTCACCTTGACACTATACTGCCCACTAGGATAGGATTCCAAATACTCATGCCCCTTTTTTAAAATCTTCTTATGTAATTCAATTTCGGCTGGAGTTAATGGATGCCCTAAATCAACAGTGATCGTGCCGCGTAAATTTGATGATGTGTCAGCTGGATTTTCTTTGGCAAATTTCACATCATATTCGTGAATCTCTTCAAATACTACTTGAAAATATCCATAGTAATAGTTTTCACGATACACAGAATGCGGGTATTTTGTTATTAAATTCTCAATTAAAACTTCTGCGTCTTTCCAACGCTTCTCTTCAATACATTCACGATATTTACGAACTATTTCTTGTCCTTCCTTATCCTGTCCATAGCTTACAGCCGTGAGCAATAAGGCCAAACAAACAATTAATATATTCTTCATCACTTATCCCTCATCTAATAGCGGAATACTTCCGTATAATTTTTTCCATCACCATGATGTATAACTTCCATTATTACTCCTGCAACTCTTGGATTGTAAAGCAACGTATCAGTTTTTGCTCCATAAATCTCATGGACAGGAATATCGGGGCCGATCAAATTAAATTCGGGTTTACTAAGAATACTAGCAACAGTAGCCAAAACAGCCAACTTAATTGGTGGTGTTATTGCTATACCTTTTTTCTGTAATAGCTTGCAGGCTTTATCTGTATATTCTGCCAACATATTTGTTCTGGAGCTAAAATCCGCTTCATTTAATTCAACAGCCATCTTCCCAATATTGGGAATAAAAGCTAAAGCGGTTTGTACTGCAAAGTTCAAGGGACTAACAGTAGGTCTTTCTTCTGCGATATTTGTATACTCTATAAAATCCACGCCATAATCAGTCACAATATAATCATCATTTTGTTGCCTCTCAGCTGTAACAGTGACCGGATCACAGACATACACCAATTGTTCTTCCCCATCTATATCCATGGGAACCCAATCAAGACCAGTTGGATCAATTTTATTAAGTGGGTTACATTTATTATCGCAATAAACATAAGGTGAAATAGCAGGATGTAAAGGGGCCAACGGATCCGGCGTCAGCCACCTGCCTATACTGGGATCATAATACCTAGCGCCAATTAGGTTCTATTGCAAAGGCCTGAAAAATCGCCATAGAGCGTTTTCAAAGAACACCCCTCAGATTAGCAAAAACTGATCGTAAATGCAAGCTATTTTATTACTTTGCCCGAGGATGCGTCCGTTTAAACACGTCAGCCAAATCACTGATTTCTACCCGTGCGTAAGCTTGAGTAATCTCCGGGTATTCTTGTCTGAACCACAGATACCCATGATGTATGGATGACCATGATTAAAAAACAGGCTGACATGTTTATGCCAGCCTGTTAAAATCAAAAAAGTATTATCTTTTATCATAGCCCATCATTTAATCATGGCCATCTGCGGTTCAGACAATTAGTTGCTGCGCATAATTAGGCAGGCATTATGTTTGAGTGCCCGGACGGTGAGAAGAAATGAGTTTTTATTCAGCTAACTGGTTTAGTTGCTTTTTCACTTCCTTCATCGTATAAACACTTGGCAGCCCTGGCTTGCGGTTACTAATATGCTCCTTTAGATAATTCTTTGCCATATCAATTTTTCCAAGCTTTTTATAACTCACTGCAAGCCTATATATGCAATCATTTTGAAGTGATTCCGTCCAGCGAAGCCCTTCACCACATTCACCATGTGCTAATTCATTTGTATCGGCTTCAATCAATTTTTCCCAAATAGCAATGGCATCTGCAAACCTACCAGTCATGTCTGTTGCACACGCATAATCCCATAAAACCAAAGGACAATCAGGTGCAAGCAGGAGAGCTTTTTCTGAAACTTCAACTGCTTTTTTATACTCTTTATTTTCATAGTAGGTAGATGAAAAATTAGTCATCAGCCAATGGTTATCTGGCTCATCTTCTAACGCTTGTTGGATCAACTCTCTGGCTTCTAACCATTTCTCATCATCCAAAAGTTGATTGATCTGGTTTTTGATATCGCCGTCCATTATTCTTTCCTCTTTTTATCTTCTTTTTTGGGAGGGCCGATCGGCACGACCACGTTTATATTCGGGTTGGGCGGGCGTACATATTTCTTATTTCTAGGACTTCGCTTTTCATTCTTATTTTGTCCATATTTTCGCCCAGACCGGTGTTTTGTATGTTTATCCTCCGTTGATTTACGCCTTCCCTTTGTATGCTCACTTACTTCTTCTTGATCACTATTACTATTTTCCTTAGGTTTAGCACTCTTTTTCTTCTTTTTAAGAAGTGTTTTTACCTTTTCGAGAAGACTTTCCCCCGTTTCCAGTGCACCATTTACAGCATCTTTTGCAACTCCCAAAGTTGATGAAAAGAACTCATCATGTGCTGCCGCATAAGCTGGATCAGTACCATATTTTATCATGTGGTCTGTTGCTGCAATTGCGGCAACAAATAGCCCAGCTCCAACTATCAATACAGCTGTTGTAGGCTCTTTCCCGTCAGGATCTATATATCGTATAGGATTATTTAACGAATAATTATAAGGCGACCAGGAAGGATACTTATCCGCCAACGGATCCGGCGTCAGCCACCTGCCTATCCCCGGATCATAATACCTAGCACCAAAGTAATACAAACCAGTCCCATTATCAAGTTCTTTTCCGGTAAACTGATAAGAAGTTTCATCACCCGCGCTGGTAATTGACTCACCAAAAGGATAATAATCACGTAAAAACGCACTAGGCTCAACCTTACAAGTACTGCCCAGGTGATCTTTAATAAAGTACTGAAGCTCATTATTATTATGATCGGCAATGGCCAGCAGCCCACCAACACCCTGAATATACTCGGTTTCAAGCATCCCTGATCCATCGTACTCAGCCAGTGTCGCCATACCACCCTTTACATAATAGCGGGTCTCGCCGTTTTCTACTTTCTTTATGCGTTGACCAGAGACATTATAGCTGTATTCGTCATTGCCATGAGATCTCATATTGCCAAAAATATCATAGTTTAAGCTGCTGCCATCCCGGCTTATTACACGGCCACTGGCATCATATCCATAACTCTTCAAACCATCTGAGCATATGCGATTCTTTTTGATACCATCATAAGTATAACTCCGCCCCGCAAAAGTCTGGATATTACCGTTGTCATCATAAGTATAACTGCGGCTGGGAGAACCCGCACCGTCAGAAGAAAAAGACGTCAGCTGATAAAGATCATCATAATTGTAATTGGAATGGATTCGGGGATCAGCTTCATATGTATAGAACATCTCACTGATATTGCCCACATCATCAAAAAGATAATCAAATTTCAGCAGATTATCAGATGCCAGCTTATAGTCACGTTTCTTCAGCCAGTCCCGGTCAGGATGATATACATTAACTTCATTTATGCCATTCCCGAAACAGGCCTTCTCCACTTGCCCCAGATCATTATATTCATAGTCTGCAACAGCCTCTGCAGGATAGCTTAGAACCAACTGGGGGTGGTATTGCTGATCATCATGGTTGGAGGAACAAATTTTCTTCACTTCTCCACCAATAGCCTCATCTACGGCATAGAGGAGTATGCCATTGTTAGCAGTGCCATCAATCCAGCTCTGGGTCAATGTGGTCAAATCCATGATCTTCCAACCCACTTGAGCATCAAATACAGATGAAACAGTATGAATGCTGGCAGCATCAGCATTATTGAATCCCAATCCACCAGTGCTCCAATTACTTTGGCTGTTGTAACGAAGCCAACTGAGATAATTAGGCCACCAGTTCCGCAATACCTCATGTACACGTATTGTCCTTGAACGTGGAGTACCTGCAATTTCTTTCACATAAAGTTTCATCTCTGCTTTGGTCAAACTAAATCCAGCAGGGAAAGTGGGTAAGTCAAATTTGATTAAACTCCGTTTCCGATGGCTGTCATTACCAATTAACAAAAAATCATCAGCATCATAATTTGTGCTCACATTGGCTTCATCGATATATCCATCAGACTTTACACCCACAATAGAAATTGTCGGATCCAGAACAATCTCCTGGGCTCCATCTTTCAATGCCTGCTCCAACCAACGCATGGTCACACCTTGCATCATCATGGGCAGGTCATCGTGCTGATAAAACCGTCGCCACATAATGGCCTTTTTACTCTTTTTCAGTTTCCCCTTATGATTTTGATATGTAAAGACCTCATCAGGCACCAACACATATACTTTCTTACTGTGCTTTTTATTAAAAGTTAATAGTTCTGTGCCTTCATGTTCTATGACATGCTTACCATGGCTCTTTTTGGAAGAGACCAGCTTATCGTTGCAGGACACATCCATATTGTCTGGGATGTTAATATACGAGAGTACAACTAATGATACATCCTTTGCCTTTAACTTCATGGATTGTGGAGTAGGCAGTTTGCATAATGCGCTGCGCGATATGTATATATTCTGCTTTAGTTTATTCCCTTTATTCTGGTATTCGAGATTAACACCGGGGAATATTTCCCGATAAAAAATGGAACTGCCCTCTACTTCTGCATTAACATCTTCTGTTCGCGCCAAAGTATAGGTCTGCCGGGTCTTTCTGTCATAGTAGGCCAAAGCAAGTACTCGGGACTGAAATGAAATTTCACCCTCTTCAGCCGTAAAGGTTGAAATAAACTCACCACGGTGGTAATTCCGTTGGAACTTTGCATGATAAAGCCCTTCTTGGGCCACGTAATGCTGCTGGTCCTCTGAGAGTTTGATGTTATTATTAATATCGTAATATCGCCCACGTGCTCCATTATAATGTATAGGGATAGGCGATACTATAGTGGTCATTGAATGCTTATCACCTGATAAATAAGTTTTGCTGTGCATGGTGCGCTTGGAGACGATCTCTGTACCATAACCTTTGTGGATTGACTTGATGGTTTGCCCCATTACACCAAGTGGTCCAAGCATAATGGACAGCATGGTATATAGAAACACACCTTCTATTACGGATTCTCTTATCCTGTATTTAAAATTCATCTGTATTTCTCCAATTTATAACTTCAGCATGGCCAATAATCAAATTGTTTACTATCGTAATTGGCCTTAATTCACAAGATAATCTATATAAAGCACTGCAGCTACACTGCTCCCGCTGTCAAAGGACTTGGCAACCCGGTGATTGAACGATGTCCCTGATAACTTGAATGACAGTGCGTTACCACTTTGCCAGCCACTGCGGCTAATAATTTCACTGACCAGTGAACTTATATCAGGAGTACGCTGCAAAATACCAGATTCACCTATTGTGGTCCAGCTATTGGGTGACCAGTTGACTGAAGCTGTACTCCAATTTCTATCACGGAGATTTGCATAGGCTGTTGTGAAGGTAGATGCATTGTCTATTGCTTCACTATGAAGATCAATCAATACGGTTCCCAAACTTGCTTCAGCAGTGGTGAACTGGATATAGGCATTGACGATAATGGCATTTCCGGGAAGATTGATATTCTGAAAGCGCAGTCCAATATTCTGATACTCGCTATCCCATGTAATCTCCAGTTTATTATCTGACAAGTTCATTACACCATATCTCTCTTCTGCATCATCACTGCTTTGTGCTATCTGGCGTACCAGAGTCTGGAGATCTGTAGTGGCTTCTGCTTCATTGGAGTAATCAGAGTCCGTTGTACCATCTGTAGCAAATACCCGATACGTATAGATTGTTGAACCATCAACTGTATGGTCTGAGTAACTGTTGCTATTAGATGAAACGGTAGTCAATAATGAAAATGCATTGGTGCCGCTCTTACGTTCAATCTTGAATCCTGTCTCATCACTGGCATTGTCCATCCAGCTGAGGTCTATTCTATTGGATGTAATCGGTACAGCAAGCAGATTGCTCGGGCCGCCAAGACTACCACTGGTACCCAGGCTATATTCCACATGGAGCAAGGCTGCCGAACCAGGAACTGCATCATAGGATTCCGCGACACGCTTAAGATAATGGGAAGCTGACAACTTCAACATCAAGGCATTCCCGGACTGCCAGCCTATACGGTCAATTACTTCCTGCAATACGGAACTTATGTTCGGGGTACGCTGGGCTGTATTGGACTCACCAACCGTATTCCAAGCAGGTGGAGACCATGTCACTGAATTACTGGAGAATGACCGGCTCCGCAAATTACCATGGCTGGTGGAAAACTCCGGAGAATCATCATGGGCTTCACTATGTACATGCAGGGTTGTGCTGCCTGTCTTTACTTCATCGGCCGTAAACTGCAAATACGCGCTTTGTATCTGGGCACCAGGAGGTATGGTAACATTACGATAACGAAGGCCGATATTAAGATACTCTCCTTCAAAGGCGATATCAATATCACTGCTGTATAGATTCATGACTCCGTAGTACTCTTCAACATCATCAATGCTGTGCATAATACGGGATTCATACATCAATGCATCTGTGGTAGCCGTCAACTCGTTGGAATAGCCTGAATCACCAGTGCTGTTGGTGGCTCTGATACGATAGACATAGCTGGTAGCTGATGCCAAGCCTCTGTCAGTATAGGTTGTAGTGTTGGCTCCTGTCAAACCAAGTTCGATAAAATTGCCTGTACCTGTCTTGCGTTCAATTTTAAAACCCATCTCGTTGGATGAATTGTCTGACCAGGTGAGAGTGATCTCTGAAGCAGATAAGGAAGATGCCGTTAGACTAGATGGACTGAAAAGAATTGCTCCATCCATAAAAAAATTAAAGCCCATTGAGCTTCCTGACCAATTTTTTATATCTGTAAAGTTTTCATTCCATTCAATACCGAAATCAAGGGATGAATTTAATATTGTAAACTGAATACGGCCAACCAATGTCTGAGTACCTGGAATATCTACACCAATACCGATAGTACTTTTATGGATATTTAATGCCGCTATTCCATAAGCATTAGATGAAAATTCATCATTGTATGATATTGAAACATCTTCATCCCAACGTCCGTCATATGCATTATCTTTTCCCATATAATTAATTGCATTTTGATTGTAATTAAAACTGAAGGTAGCATCACCAATATTTGATGATACTCCGGAGATCAAATGTAAATAGATATCTACATTAAACGTATTGCCATTGACTGATTGAATGATTTTTGCTTCATAGGTTTGTGCATCACAAATGGCCGCAAAAAACAATATCAGTATTATCGTAAAACCCGAATATAACCTTCTCATTTGATTCACCTTTTTAATTAAGAAGAGCACTTCCGTTCAAATTATTCTTTCTCACAGTAGTTAGTTCAGCTGAAAAAACAACTGCTCCATCTAAATTGAGATCTGATCCATAATAACCTGCTGCAAGGTTGTCAGCACGGATTTCAGTTAGTTCAGCTGAAAAAACAATAGCACCGTCACCAGTAATATCACCCGAAAGCATTCCATAAACACCTGATTCAAGCAGAATAGCCAATGAGCCATAATACTGACCTTCACCAGTTGCAAAATCATACAGTGTTGCCAGGGTACTATTTAAAGTGATGGCATTGGCACTCATCACAGCTAAATGATTCCTGTGCTTTATCACTACATAGTAATTTCCAACAGGCGCGTTCAAGGATAAGTCTGTTGTTGTACCATCATCGCCTACTAAATAGCCGTCTTTGCGTAGAAAAACACTTTTTGACATTACAGCCGGACCTGAGGCCGTCTCACGAAGCTCAAGAAGCCCCCAATCCACAATATTTGCAGGAATTGAAGCAACAGTACGTGCATCTTCAGCATAGGGTGAACATGGTGGAATATAACTTTGGATATTAAGGAGTGTATTCATTTCATGAGTGGATGTGTTGTATGGGCCTTCAAGGAAGACTTTGAGTTTAGCAATAATGGAAGCTGTGGGATATATGGAACGAGATTCCATTGATCCAGAACTTTTATCCATTTCTACAGTCTGACTGTGATCCCATATTGTTGTACGCTCATAATCAAATTCAAGTAATGATAACGCATTAGGATTATCAATTGTGAATCTTATCGTTACTATATCGACCCACTCATTCAAAACCAAATTTGTGCCTGCATCGGGTACAAATAAATGAATGTTGATAGATAATGCCTGTTCAGTAGCAACACTAATATTTTTTAAATTAATATTATCATAATTTGCACCACTAAAATTATGTGCCGATATCAATGTTGGATTTGAAATATTTTGATTATACTTAATAACAAAATTTGATGACCCCAAAGATGTCCAGTTTGTACTTGTTCTTCTCAATTTCAACTTTACATCTAAATTATTACCAGTAATTGCTATATCTGAAATTGATAACTCAAAATCATTGGCTCCTGAAGAAATTGAGACAAAGCTTAAAAAAAACAGTATCCAAATATTATAAATAATTTTCATTGTTTCCACCAAACCCTTTCAAGATTAATTAACGGACGTACCTCTACCATTATTAATTCTCCAGTACCTGTTTAAATCGACTGAATTCACAAAACCACTCAAATCAAAATCAGATCTTTTGTACCCACCAAGACCATTATCAGGTCTCCAACAACTGTTTAAATCAACAGAATTTATGAAACCAGTGCCATCAGCATCACCAGTCCATGCGCCCCATACACCTGGTTCAATCGCCCTTACTCCTTCAGCGCCATAACATTGTGAGGCAGAACTTGTGAAATCATATAATGTTGCAGTCATTGCATTCAAAGAAATTGTATTGGTACTCATCACTGCCAAATGATTTCTATGTTTGATAACAACATAATAATTACCATCAGGAGCATATAATGTAATATCTGTTGCTATACCATCATCAGCCACCAGGTAACCATCTTTACGCAGAAAGACACTTTTGGATGATACAGTAGGACCTGTTGCCATTTCACGCAGTTCAACAAGCACCCAATCAACAATGTCAGTGGGAATAGTATCAACTGTTCGAGGATCTTCACCATAGGGTGAAATTAGCGGCAAAAGGCCATTGTCATTGAGTGTCGTGTTCATTTGATGGGTGGAAGTATTATAGGGGCCTTCAAGGAAAACTTTAAACTTGGCAAGCGACTGAGTGAGAGGAATATCACCGTCACCCAAAAATATTTTCTCTATAGGCTGATTATCAAAGTGAGAAAAACCTGTTGCCGTTTCATCCCAAAACAACATACTGTTCTCATCAGCATTAATTATAGGAAGACTCACCGTAAAAAGTGTAGCCCATTCATTCAATGGAGGGATAAAGTTTGCCCCACCCCCAAAAGGATCAAGGGTTATATTTATCCAACATTGAAAATCACTTACTCTGCCTGTTGAAATTTGATAATTACTACTATTCAATTCAACCTGTAAAATTTGTACAGTCGGCAGTGTAAATCCAAACGCCAGTTCATTTAGTGTGAAATATAAATCACAATTACCTAATATATTTAAATTCCCTCCTCCCCAATCACCATCACACCTAACTTCAACATCCCATAAGAACTCACTACTATTTATTCTAGCATTAGAAATTTTAGCAGTTATAGATTGAGCATTCAAAAATCCAGATGATGACAACCAGACTAATAAAATTATGACTTTATTACAATGCTGCATTTCCATACTCCTTCATACACTGATTACTTGTTTAGCGAAAAATTAATTCCGACATTTCGATGAATCATGCAGGAATTATTATCAGCAACTGTTACATTACCATCTAGATTTACATCTCCATTTTCATAACCACAATCATTCCAATTTCTCATAATTTCATTATTATCGGCAACTGTAACATTTCCATCAAAATTTGAATCGCCAGTATATGCTCCATAGACACCAGCCTCTAGCAGCACAGCACCATCCCCCATATACTGTGTCACTGCAGATGTAAAATCATACAATATTGTCTGAGTAGTATTTAAAGCAATAGCATTGGCACTCATCACCGCTAGGTGGTTCCTGTGTTTGATCACCACATAATAATCACCCTCTGGCAGAACAAACTCCAGTTGCGTGGTGGTGCCATCATCTGCCACCAGATAGCCGTCTTTACGAAGGAACACACTCCTTGACAGCACAGCCGCACCAGTTACCGTCTCACGCAGTTCAAGCAACACCCAGTCCACAGTGTTGGGTGGAATGGCAGAGACTGTCCGTATGTTTTCCGAATAGGGAGATGTAGTGGGTATATAATCACAGGCTTGCAAAGCAGTATACATCTCATCTGTACTGGTACTGTATGGACCTTCCAGAAAGACTTTGATTTCCGCCTTGACAGGATCCATACCTTCAATGATCTGAGTGATATTAGAGAGACGGCCAACTTCATCATAACTATGACCAATCGTCCTGCCGGTAGGATAGATCATTTCGGTAACATTACCCAACATATCATATTCATATCGGATAACTTTCTCACCCAGTGCAGTTCCATCATCTAAAATCAACTGCTTTTCAACATTATTACCATCTTTATCATATGCGTAACATGTAATTTGCTCGGCAGCATTATCATCATCATTATTAACTTCACTCTTTGACAACTGACCTTTTGTATTTGCCGCTATACCAGAAATAAAATTAATATCATAATAATTTTTTATCTTCCACTCATTAGCCTGTATACCATATGTAGTATTTGTAATGCCAGGCAGAACAGTCCCTGCAACATTCCAGGCATTTGGAGAATTCTTCTCTTCACCTATTAAAATTGGTCTATTCATTTCATCATAATAGGTCACTGTAAAAGTTTGATCTATTGTTTGTTGAGCATTTCTGGTAAATCTCACATTTCCATTATTATCGTAGATATACTCTTCCTTGCCGGCATCTGATGATATTTTACTTAAAAGCCTGCCCAGATTATTATATTCATATTCTGTCAGGAGCCCTTCCGGATCCTGAACTGTTTTAAGATTACCAAGAGCATCATAATTGAAATAAGTAAAGATATTATGACTGTTATTAATAGTTTTTGTAGCTCTCAATTGATCAGCAATATCAAAATAAGATATAAGTGTATTTGACTTTTCATCTGTCTCTGTCTTTACAAATGCATATTCTGATGCTGACCATGATCCGGGCCAGGGATAACTACTTAATGCAGTACTTCTAAGCACATAAGAATACGATACAGTGCTGTAGGTACCACCTTCATTAGTAGTTTTAATCAATCTGCCAAGATCATCATATTTGTATTGCGTAGTATTCCCAACAGCATTTGTTACAGAACTCTTTAAATCTTGAGGCGTAAAAGTATAACTTGTAACCTGGCTTGATCCATCGTCTAATAATTGACATGTCTCTTTAAGCCTGTCAATTTCATCAAAAATATTTTCAGTTATTTGATATTGATCTTGAAATCCACTATTAGGCTTATTCATTCTTTGAGTCACAATTGTTTTTACAGGAGGAGTATCCTTATATTGGATAGTTGTACTGGTATCTCCAGTTGCATCATAAGGTTTTTGAATTCCCTGCAAGCGGACAGGCCCATCATAGTGATAAAACATTGTATTTTCATTATAATCTTTTTGACTGGTGACTCTGCTAAAAATAGCATCACTATTACTGTATGTTCTATTTACCCTTAATTCAACTTGAGTCCCGTTGAGATTGGTTACTTCATTTTTCTTATACCACCATGATCCGGTAAAAAGGTTTTGATATACTGTTGCAGGCAAACCGTCTTTAGACAAGTATGTATAGTCATACCCGAATATAGTGGTATTACCATTATAATCTGTAATAGACCTAACATTTGCAGGTTCAAAATTTTCACTATACTGAATAGGTGAAAAATAAGTATAATGCTTTGAATATGCCACATTACTACTTTCATCTGTAACGGTCTCTGTGGTGGGCCGGCCATAATTGGCATCACGGGCTGTATAAAAAGAAGTAAGATGAGTATTTGATGCATCATATAAATATTCATTTTCTGACAATGTTACAAAATATTTACCTGAACCATACACTCCTGTACCTGTATTTATATTTATACTATCCCAATGATAGTAAGTCATCTCTTTACGGTTGCCCGAAACATCTATATGCTGTGTAAGCATGCCATCTGTCTGATCATACACATAACTTTCTACACTGATCTGATTAGCACTATCAAATTTTTTCTTTGACCTCACATTCAGAGTTGCATTATCATTCTCTGATATGGGAGCACTTTGATAATCCCACTGATATGCAAGAGCATGGCTCATATTAATGTTTTCTTCACGCAGTAACTTGACAGCCCAGCTCATATTGTTATTGCAAAAAAATGACATGCCGTCATGATATGGAATCTTCTTATATGTATATTTTTTTTCTATTGTGGAAGGGAAGACTAAATGTGACTTCTCGGTTATGCCTGTATAGTATTCATACGTAGACATATTACGGTATGGATCTGTTGTTGGAGACTGATTCCAGGTATATTGATATTCTCTTTGTTTAAGTATGCTCGTTTCAGCATTGTCTTCAAAAACTTCAAATTTCTCAACCATATTTGTCATATACCCATCACGCCCACATGCTTTTGCCTGTACACTGGTTAGATGTGTAGAATTCACAATATAATCTGGTGTTAGATCATCATTCTCAGGTAAATAAGTGATCTTAGAATGACCACCATTGGGGTAAAATACTTTTTCCAGACGTTTTTCTTTGAATTTGTAATAAAAATCAACATTAACAGAAGTTCCCCAGATAGGGTACACACTCCTTAATTTTCTCTCATATGAGCTATACTCAAATGTTGTTTCCTTACCCAATATATCTGTGATACTTGTAACTTGTAAATGATTATTTTCTGCATATGTTCCTGTACCAAGGGCGGATGTATTATATTGACCATTTGCCTCAGCATTAATTGTAATTAAATTATTCTCCGGAAGAGTCATGAAAACATAAACACTACGGTTAATACCATCATTAACAAATGTATAGCCCACTTCTATGTGAGTACCTTCAGTAATAATTCGTGTCAATAGCGGCATTAAACAATATCCATTTGGATCTATTTCATACACAAATTCAATTACCCCACCAAAACGGTTAGTAATTTTATAGGGAACAAACATCTGTATTGAATTATTAACAACTTGATTGCCTGTATCATAAGGATTATCAATAAGTTTATAACAGATAATACTACCATCTGGCTCAAAAACATTAAATAATTGGACAGGGGGTGTATTAGGAATAAGCACTTTTTCAAGAAAATATGCCTTGGCAAAATCACTTCTGGCACTTGGTTTAAAACCTCCAAAATTAGTACTGGACTCCCGGCTGACTCGATTAAATTCACGCAAACCGCCATCTCCGGTGAGAAAAAATAATTTTCTAACTTGAGGATCTCGTATGGTACTGTTTTTGGCAAATCCTTCAACCATACAGTCGCCACTCTCATAGGTGTCACCATCTGCATCTTGATTTAGAAGATAATATGATGGAAAAGAAAAAACCTGAACACCAATTCCATTAACATTAAGAATCCATTCAGGCATATTTACTGGTTGGCTGGCATCAGTTCCCCGGTTGGAGGAATGTGCCACATTACCATTATATGTCAAAGCGATGCTAAGATTTGTGCCTTTTCTCCCCTTATGAGAGAACAATGTCTTACTGAAAGACAAATTCCCATCAAAATTACTGACTATTTCTCCTTGAGAATTCCAGCGTACTTTATTGCTCTCAAGAAAACCACGTTCATTGAACAAGCTGGGATTATTATCCTCTTGCCCATATAATGATGTTGCTAAAATGAGAAGTATAAAATGTATTAGCCAACTACATATTCTCGACTTACTTCTAATCTTCATGGTATTTACACTTGTTGTAACAATCATAAGAACTCCATTTGATTTTGTGATTAGAAACTACTTGTTCCAAGGTGGCGTTTTCTGAATTGCTATTGTTTAGACATACTATTTCAAACTTATATTATTCACATTCACCTCCATTTTTTTTAATTCAAAAAGCTTATATTTCCTCCAATTGCCCCCTCTATTCACAACTATCATACCACTCTCATATCATAAAAAACACATGTGTCCATAACCCCCATAAAATCAAAAACTTAAAAATATCATTGCACAGCTATATTGCTTATTACCGAGAAAGTAAATACGAAAAAAGGGGGCATAATGCCCCCACCTACATAGCCTAAGTCTTTATTTTTTAAGACATTAAAAAGGGTGGGGGCATTATGCCCCCACCCAGGTCTAAATCAAGCTTAATCCTGTAAAATCAATTACATAGCTGGGGGCATTATGCCCCTATTTCATACACTCCCAACTTCTTCTTGAGCGTATTACGGTCAATGCCCAACACCGTAGCCGTCTTGCGTATTGCCTTGCCATTCTCAATATAAATCTGTAAAAAACATCATAATCTAAAAACATACGGAATACGAAACAAATCCATCCTCTTACCCGTATTATATACGTCATCCAAAACAAATAGCGAGGATTAAAATGTTATCAGGTAATGACGAAGTATTGTTGCTGGCCGTTGAGGCACTGGGAGATCATGCTTACGGTGCCACATTAATGAAAGCTCTTACGGAAATTACAGGCAGGAACTGGTCTATCGGAGCCATCTATGACCCATTGTATCGTATGGAGAAAAAAGGGTTGGTACTATCGGAGATGGCTGCTCCGGGATTAACACGAGGTGCACGAAGCCGGCGTGTATATAAGCTCACTGAGGATGGAC
>JAGLOF010000123.1 GCA_023139105.1 bacterium | reverse complement strand
AATATGAGCCATGAAATTCGTACACCTATGAATGGTATTATTGGAATGGCCGAACTGGCTATGGATACAGATCTTTCTGATACACAACGTGAGTATATTCAAATAGTTTCAGAGTCTGCCGATAACCTTATGACATTGATTAATGACTTACTTGATTTTTCAAAAATTGAAGCTGGTAAAACTGAATTACATAGAACGAATTTTAATCTTAGACGTTTATTAGAAGATTCACTATCAGCACTGGGTATGAAAGCACGACAAAAAGGGATTGAATTAATAGTACATATTCATCCTTATATTCCGGAATATATCTATGGAGATCCGGATAGATTAAGACAGATCATTGTTAATTTAACTGACAATGCAATCAAGTTTACCGAGACTGGTCAAGTAACAATTATTGTGCAAAAAACAATTCATACCAGCATGGACCAATCTAATAAAAAACTGTGTATTGGTGATAGATTAATATTGAATTTTTCTATCTCTGATACAGGAATCGGAATCCCGACAAATATGCTCTCACAGGTCTTTGATAGTTTTACCCAGGCAGATGGCAGCATGACAAGGAAATACGGAGGCACGGGATTAGGGCTTGCAATATCCAAAAGATTAGTAAATTTAATGGATGGAGATATATGGGTGGAGAGTGAGATAGATAAAGGTAGTACATTTCATTTTTCAGTCTGTATTACAAAGGGTGAAAGTAAAGATTCTGAGGATTCTGTTAATATTCCTGATTTTGCCGGAAATACTATCCTTATAGTAGATGATATTGATGTGAATAGAGCTGTTTTCAGTGAAATGATGACAAAGACAGGAGCTACTGTCTTTACATTTGAAAGTGGTAATGAAATTTTAAGTTTTTTTAAAAAAACAAATCATAAAGAATTGGACTGTCCCGTCATTTTGATGGACTACCAGATGCCGGAAATTGATGGGCTTGAAACAGCACGTCTACTCAGAAGCCTTACTGGGGGAGATAAGCTTAAACTTATCATGCTTAGCTCTGCCGGAGATGAAATGAGTAACAATGTAATAAATGAAGACGGACTTGTTGATAGTTTTTTATTGAAACCCGTTAGTATGAACAGTTTATATCAACTGATCTCCAGTTATATACTTAAAAATAATATTGATAATAATTTGAATAGTAAGTCAGATCTGCAATTAAGTTTGCCAAAAGGACTGCGCATTTTGTTGGCTGAAGATGATGTTATAAATCAGGAAGTTGCTGTAAGCCTGCTCAGGAAAGAGTCTGTTGATGTTTTTGTAGTTGAAAATGGTTTTGCTACTATTGATGCTGTAAAACAGAATGTTTTTGACTTGATATTAATGGATATACAAATGCCGGTCATGAACGGATTAGATGCAACAAGAGAAATTAGGCGTTTGGAATCTAGTCAAAATTCAATTCCCATTATTGCTCTTACTGCCCATGCCAGGGGTGAAGACAGACAGCGGTGTTTTGAAGCAGGTATGGATGCTTATATATCAAAGCCGATAAAAAAAGATGATTTGTTTGCTGTAATACTTGATGTGCTTAATATGAAAACCGATTCCGCTCAGGGTACAACATTTGAAAAACATAATAATGATATTATTGATATTGAAAAAGCACTTGATTTGTTGGATCAGGACTCCACACTTTATTTAAAAATAATAAGTTTATTTATTCAATCAATTCCGATGAAAATGGATGAAATTGAACAAGGGCTAATAACGCAAAATGCCATTCAGGTTCTTGAAGCGGCACATGCTATGAAATCAACTTCTGCGTATGCAGGTGCTATTGGTTTGTATAATATAATTACTGAAATTGAAGATTTGATCAAGACGGGATCATTTGAAAATTCTTTTTTATTGTTTGATCGACTTCAGACTATGTGTCAGGAAACCATAACTGCATTTATACAATGGAAAGAAAAATACACTGAATAATATTAATACAAATTGATATTTAATTTCAAGGAGAGAGATATGAGATTTTTGATTGTTGAAGATGATGCGGTTTGTGCCTTAGTATTTAAAGAAACATTAAAAGTATATGGACAATGTGATGTTGCTGAAGATGGGCTAAAAGGTGTTAAACTGTTTTCTGAAGCAATTGACAGAAAAGAAGGGTATGATTTAATCTGTATGGATATAATGATGCCAAATATGGATGGACAGACTGCCTTGCAGGCAATAAGAGATAAAGAAAAGGCCTCTAATATTAATTTAACTAAAAGAACCAGTGTATTGATGATTACGGCTTTAAAGGATGATGCAAATATTGGTTCTGCCTTTTTACGTGGAGCTGCTGATGGATATTTGGTGAAGCCGGTAAAAAAAAGAGAACTTCTCGATGAAGTTGTAAGATTGGGATTAATTGAAATTTGATTTGAAATGTTTTTTAAGCGAGGAGTTTAAAAGTGGAAAAATCCAGAATATTAATTGTTGACGATTCTCAATCTACTCTCCTTTTTACCAAAGCCGCTTTGGGGGATAAATATATTATTGAAACGGCCATGGATGGCAGCTCTGCATTGGAAATAGTTCCCTGGTTTAATCCTGATTTGATACTTTTGGATGTGGTAATGCCAGGGGTGTCCGGAATGGAAGTATGTCGCACCCTTTCTCAAAATAAAAAGTATGCAGATATTCCAATTATCATGGTAACATCACTTTCAGATGCTGATCAGGTAAAAGGTGGTCTTGAAGCTGGTGCTATTGATTATATTGCAAAACCTTTTCAGGAAATAGAGCTTGATGCAAGAGTTCATTCAGCACTTAAAATTAGACAATATATTAAACTCCTCAAGAAAGCAAATGTTGAAAAGCAACAACTGCTTGAGGAGCTTAAGGAGCTTAATGCAACAAAAGATAAGTTTTTTTCAATAATTGCGCATGATCTGAAAAGTCCACTGATATCTTTGCTTTCAGGCTCTCGCTTGCTTTCGAATGATATATCCTCTCTTGATATGGAAGTAATTGAAACAGTAGCTATTGAATTGAAAGAAAATACAAAGAAATTATTTGAACTGCTTGAAAATTTGCTTGATTGGTCACGTATGCAAATGAAAAGAACTGAGTTCAATCCAGTTAAACTACCTCTTCATGCTCTTCTATTTAAGACTATTCAGTTATTAACAGAACATGCCAGTGCTAAAGGAATTCACATTGAGAATATAATTGCCCCAACACTTGAAATATATGCAGATAAAGATATGATCAACTCGGTTTTTCATAATTTAATAAGCAACGCGATTAAATTTACCAGAGAAGGCGGACTTATTCAAATAAATGCGAAACAGCAAGATAAGATGATGCTTGTCACGGTTTTAGATACCGGTATTGGTATGAAACAGAAGAAAATTGATAAACTTTTTAAAATTGATGAACATGTTACCTCTCCGGGGACTGATGGAGAGAAAGGAACCGGATTGGGATTGATTTTATGCAAAGAGTTTATAGAGAAGAATGGCGGGCGTATCAGGGTTGAGAGTAAAGTGAATGAGGGGAGTCAATTTAGTTTTACATTACCTGTTGTGTAATGATGTTAAAATAATACATTAAACAAGGTGCAGGGATGAAATCAACTTCTATACTTATTGTGGAAGATGAAAGGATTATTGCTCAGGATATTAAGCGGATACTAACAAATATTGGATTCACTGTTTCGGCAATTCTGATTTCAGCTGAAATGGTACTACAAAAAATTGTAGAACTTGAGCCTGATCTGATACTGATGGATATAAAACTCAAAGGCGATATGAACGGCATAGAAGCAGCTGGTCAGATCAATGACTTATTTGATGTGCCAGTGATCTATATGACAGCAAATGCAGATAAAGATACAATTGATAAAGCAAAAAAAACAGAACCATACGGTTTTATTTATAAACCTGTACAGCCTGAATTGTTGAGAGCTGTTATTGATATGGCAATTTATAAACACAGGATGGAGGCACAACACAGAGAGAAGGAAGCCTGGCTTAATGCAACATTGAACTCTATTGGTGATGCTGTTATCGCTACTGATAAAATGGGTACAATTACATTTTTGAATCCTGTAGCAGAAGATTTAACCGGCTGGAAACAGTCAGAGTGTCAAGGTTTGCCTCTGGCAGAGGTTTTTAGAATTTTAAATACTATAACAACCAAATCCATTGCTAATCCTGTGGTGAAAATACTTGAAAATGGTACTACAGTGGGCTTGGCTAATAATTCCGTACTGATTTCCAAAAACGGAGTAGAGATTCAGATTGCCAACAGTGCCTCGCCTATTCATGATGATAAGGGAAAGATAACAGGTGCAGTGTTGGTTTTCAGGGATGTGACTAAAGAATACCGGATTCAGGAGGCGTTACAGGAAAGTGAAGAACGATTTCATCGCCTGGCAGACAATGCTAAAGATATGATTTATAGGATGTCCCTGCCAGACGGTCATTATGAGTATGTTAGTCCGGCATCTGTTGTTCTAACCGGTTATACACCAGCAGAGTTCTGTGAATCACATTTATTATTGAAAAAAACAATTCATCCTGATTGGCAATATTACCTTGAAGAGCAGTGGAGGTTGCTTTTGGCCGGTGATGTACCACCGTTCTATGAGTTTCAGGTTATACACAAATCAGGTGAAACAAGGTGGATGCATCAGCGTAACACATTAATTTGTGATGATCAAGGAGAACCGGTTGCTATCGAGGGTATTGTTACGGATGTAACTGAGAGAAAGCAAACAGAAGAGGAACTTAAGAAATTTAAATATGCATTGGACTTTTCCTCTGATGCAATTGTTATGTCAACACCCCGGGGCATACATTACTATCAGAATAAAACTTTTAATACAATGTTTGGAGATATTGGAAGCAATGCTCCCACTTCTATTTATGTTGATGAAAATATAGGACGTGAAGTTTTTAATACTATTATGGGTGGTGATGATTGGATTGGTGAAGTAGAAATGTATGCTTTTAATAAGACGATATTGGATATTTTTCTCCACGCTTATCCTGTGAAAAAAGACGGGAAGGTCGTCGCTCTTGTTGGCGTGCATACAAACATCACTGAACGTAAGCGGGCAGAGGCGGCACTACGCTTATCAGAAGAACAACTTCGTTTAATTACAGAAAATACAAGTGATAATATTGGTATAATAACGTTTGATCTGAAAGCAACATACACTTATGTAAATCCTTCAGTGAAATCTCTTCTTGGGTATGAACCGGAAGATTTACTTGGCAAATCCTTCTTCGATTTTATTCATCCTGACGATAAAAAGGTTCTACTTCCTTTATTAAAAAAGTATGTGAACTTGAAGATTAAAAAGTTCATGTCAGGGAAAGAAAATCCAATTAGTGAAAAAATTGAGTTTCGTTTTAGAAATAAAATTGGAAATTGGCGTTTTATGGAGAGTACTGTAAATATTGCAGGAAAACAACTTCTTGCGGTTACAAGAGACATTACCGAGCGAAAGCTGGCTGAAATTAAGGAACAGGTACAAATTCAAAATATTAAAATGTTAAGTGATTCTGCAATGCAATTTGTTGATTTCCCGGCAGGAGAGAATATATATCGCTTTATCGCTCATATGATAAGTGAATATGTAGGGAGCAATGCCTATGTATTAGTCAGTTCAATCATTGATGATATAACGCTCACTACTGAGGCCGTTGTCGGTATTGATAAGCATGCTGGACAATTGATAAAATTGTTGGGGAGAAATCCCGAAGGCAATGTTTTGAATATAACAGGTACTGAACTTGATTATCTTAGAAATGGGAAAATGCATCGTAACCAAAAAGATCTTTATGGAATATGTCTTGGAACAATTCCAAAAGTTATATGTGAATCAATTGAAAAATTGATAAACCTGGGAGATATTTATACAGCGGGAATAGTTAAGGACCGTCAGCTTTTGGGCACAATCATCATTTTAATGAAGAAAAATAAATCTGAACTGATTAATATTGTTTTTTTGGAAACCTTTATCAAGCAGGCTGCCATTGCAATTCAAAAGCGACAGGCAGAGAGAGCACTTATAGAAAGTGAAGAGAAACATCGCAAGCTTATTGAAACGACTTCTGAAGGTTTCTGGCTTATCGGTTCTGGGGGAAAAACCATAGATGTGAATCAATCTCTCTGTGATATGCTTGGTTATTCATTGGATGCAATGATTGGAAGAAGTCCTTTGGATTTTGTTGATGAAGTTAACCGAGAAATACTTACAGAACAAATTATGTTGTCAAAAGATACAAAATACAGGGCTTATGAAATTACACTTAAGAAGAAGAATGGTACTATTTGCCAAACACTTTTTAATGCCACATCCTTAACTGATGAAAATGACGAACACGCCGGTTCATTTGCGTTTATCACCGACATAACAGACCGCAAACAGGCTGAAGAACAAATTCAAAGAGATTTAAAAGAAAAGGAAATTCTTCTTAAAGAGGTTCATCACCGTGTTAAAAATAATTTAAACGTAATAACAAGTCTGTTGAATATTCAATCGCACATGATAGAAAATAAGGAACAGGCTGTGAAAGCCTTTAAAGAAAGTAGAAACAGAATTTTCTCTATGGCACTTGTACATGAACAACTCTACAAATCAAGTGATTATTCCCAAATTGATATGAGACCATATATTGAGAATCTATCAAATCAATTGCGGCATATTTGTGTATCGGGGAAAGATATTAATATGAATTTGAAAATAAAGGATGTGTTTCTCAATGTAAATTATGCAATACCATGTGGTTTGATACTTAATGAGCTGGTCACTAATGCATATAAGCACGCATTTACAAATAGAAAAAATGGGTATATAAAAATTTCTTTCAGGCATGTACAACCTAATGTCTATAGTCTGATTGTAGAGGATGACGGTATTGGGCTGCCTGAGGAGATTGATATCCAAAATTCTAAGACTTTAGGGCTTAAACTTGTAAGCATATTGACCGAACAAATTGGAGGGATGTTGGAAATCCAACGGAATAAAGGGGCCTGGTTTTCCATTCGGTTTTCGGTTGATAAGTGAATGGGATTTTAGAAATGAAAATTAATAAAATAATTTATGGTGTGTTGCTAGTTTCCGGATCACTTTTGCAACAGCTAGCTTTAGCACAGGACGTGGACCCATTAAAAATAGATAAGTTATTTGCCATGTCTTTTAATGAACTGCTTAATGTAGAAGTGACCAGTGTGAGTAAATTTGAGCAGAAAATTGCCCAGGCACCGGCTTCTGTTCTTGTTATTACCGAAGAACAAATTAGAGACAATCTATACCATGATCTTTCGGATGTTCTTAAGGACATTAGTTTTATTGATATTGTAGATAACGCAAGAGGTTTCGGCGAGTATTATACAATAAAGGGTATTGAGGGTAATGACAGGTTTCTTGTGCTGATTGACGGAAGAAAAATCAATTCTGCTACGGGAACTTTTTTATCCGTTGGCAATTCTATTTCAGTCAGTTTTGCAAAGCGGATAGAAATAATTTCAGGGCCCAGTTCTATTATTTACGGAGCCGATGCGGTCTCCGGGATTATAAATATAATTTCAACTGAGCCTTCAGAAGGTTTTAAATTGAGTGTTAATACCGCATACGGTAGTTATAATTCACTTTATTCAAACATTAATGCACAATTCAGATTTAATAAAATTTTTTCTATATTAGCCTCTGTGGGATTGTATCACTCCAGAGGCCCGGATTTTATAGATAGAGATAGTGTCTATAATGTTATCAGACAATATACTTCTCCCCAAAAGGATGAATTTGAACAGCCGATTAAAGATCATAATATCTTTATTAAAGCTCAATACAAAAACTTCGCTATATCATACATAAAACAACGCTTCAATGAAGGCAATGCTTTTGGTCAGCAAACATCAAGTGTTATTTATAATAAAGAGTGTAAATGGGCTTTTACTAATAACATTATAGGCGTATCATATTTACATTCTTTTAGCAATCAAAGTAAGTTGTCTATGAAGTTGGATTATGTGCATTTTGAACAGGACCCGGCTTCACAATTTTATAAATGGCAAAAAGATGCCTTTTTAGAAAAATCTTTTAATCAATATTTAACAGGGAAGAACAGTACCATAAGAGGCGATATAAATTATTATAGCAATATCCATTCTAATTTAGATTTAATAGTTGGATTAGAATTTGAAAATACAAGAAGTATCCCTCCCTATGCAAATGATCAAGTTCAGGCAAGACCTGTTAAATATGAAGGTGCCATTGCAGATTTGATAGATGAACAACTTACTATTAAACAACAACGTTATGCTGGATATATGCAAGCCGCATATACACCACTATTTCTATACGATATAAAATTGTCGGAGAAATTAATAATAGAAATAAAGTAGTCTTTCCGGGCGGTAGCCAGCCTGGCTATAATAATATTGACATTAGTATCAGAACAAAACAGTTTTGCAATAAAGCTTCATTTTATTTAAAATGCAATAATCTGCTGAATACCAAATATGAGCACGGTGGATTATTGGATCAAACTATATATTTGCCAGTTTCACCACAACCGGGAGTTACTGGAAAGCTTGGTGTTGAAGTTACTTTATAGTTTTTTACAATTGCATTTTAGATATTGAATAAAATATATGAAAAGGCTGAAAATGAAATTATATATCAAAATATTATGTATCATTATTTCAGGATTCTTTTGTAAACCTGTGCTTTTATCGGGGCAATCTCAGGAATTTGTTGTGAAAGCTGTATTCTTGGAACGCTTTACACATTTTATCGAATGGCCGGAAAATTTTTATACAAAAGATTCAACTGAAAATTTTATTATAGGTATTTTTAGAAGAAATCCTTTGCACGGTAATATTGAAGAACTCTATAAATGTCAGCAAATCCGTATCAAGAATAAAAAAGTAGAGTATAAATATTTTAAAAATGTGAATGAATTGGAACCGGTACATCTCCTGCTAATACCATCTTCCAAAAAATTACTACCCAAAATCCTCAATTATACACGCAACAGACCAATCCTTACGATCAGTGATAATGATGGATTTGGAGCAAAAGGAGTTCTAATTAATTTTTTTATAGAAACAGGTAAAGTCCGGTTTGAAATTAATGAATTAGCTGTTTATGAAACAGGCTTATCCATGAGTTATCTGCTGTTTGAAGCAGCTAAAATTGTTAATAAAAGGATGGATTAATCATGAATTTACTGCAAAATCTGTCTTTGAAGTTCAAAATGATTGCAATTATTCTTCTGATTACTTTTTTAGTAACGGGTGCAGGCCTGGTTTTCATAATTAAATATGAAATTGAAACCAGCAAGACACAATTAGTGAACAATCTGCTTTCAAATACCAATCTCGTTGGCGAAATATGTGTCTCGCCACTTTCATTTAATGACCACACTGGTGCACGAAATCTGTTATTGAAATTATTGACAATACCGGAAATTGTTGATTGCCGACTATATGATGAACAAGGTAAATTTTTTACTATGATCAGCAGAGCCGGGAAGCTGGACAGTATCGTATATCCGGTTTCTGAAAAATCAGGTGAATTTAATGATGGCTACTTACATATTACTCATTCAATAAAGTATAATGATGTGAATTATGGAGATATTTACATTAGAGCATCACTTGATAAACATTATAGTAAAATCCGTAATTATCTTATGAAAATTGTATTTGTCTTTTTTGGGATGCTAATTTTTACCTATTTTCTTGCTAATAAATTTCAGGAAATAATTTCAAAACCAATATTGTACTTGGCAGATGTGACAAAAAGGATATCTGAGAAGCAGGATTATTCTATTCAAGTTAGCACAAAAGGCTCTGATGAAATTGCTGTTCTTTACAATGGATTTAATAATATGCTTGCCCAGATTCAGATAAGATCTGCAGAAAGGGATAAAGCGGAAGAACATATCAAACAGGATCTTAAAGAAAAAGAAGTAATGCTTAAAGAGATTCACCATCGTGTTAAAAATAATTTAAATATAATTACCAGTCTGTTAAATTTGCAAGCCGCAAAAATAACCTCAGCAAATGATGCAATCAGTGCATTTGAGGATAGCAGAAACCGTATTTTCTCCATGGCAATGGTACATGAACAACTTTATCAATCAAATAATTTTTCTAAAATTGAAATGAAACATTATATTGAAACACTATCAAGTAAACTCATTCAGACAAACATACATAATAAATTTACTCATTTAAATATTGATATTTCTAATATTTATCTCAATATCACCACCGCTATTCCCTGCGGTCTAATTCTTAATGAACTTATTACTAATGCATTTAAGTATGCTTTCCCGGATAATAGAAAAGGTGAGATATGGATAACATTGACAAAGGTGAAAAAGGACTATACGACATTGGTTGTCAAGGATAATGGTATTGGGCTGCCTGAACATCTTAATCCTGAGACGTCAGAAACTTTAGGGCTACAATTAGTTAGTATCTTAACAGAACAGCTGGAGGGTACTTTGGAGATTGAAAGAGACAGTGGCACTCTTTTCAGAATACAATTTCCGGTTTAGTTGAAGGTAGAAGATAAGCATTGCAGATTGGTGGTTTGGGACAATGGTATCGGGATTCCTGAAACATTGGATTTAGAGAAGAGTGATTCCATGGACCTGCAATTGATACGGATTTTTACAGAACAAACATATTATCGAATGATGGAAAGATCCTGACAGGATCAGGGCGGCAGAAGATATGTACGGAGTTTCACAGGAAAAATCCGAATTCTGAAAAAAATTGCATTGCCAGTGATACAAGAATAAGCAACCTAATAGAGGCAGGTGAGCAATATGCAATTTACAAATGTCCCCGTGGTTTAGTGGGTTCTTCATCGCCGGTTCTCATTGAAGGTGAGCATTTGGCCACAGTCTTTACCGGGCAGTTTTTTTACTCGCCGCCGAATGAAGAAATAGAAGATTTCTTCAAGAAGCAGGCTCAGTCATTTGGTTTTGAAGAAGAGTCATATATGGCGGCATTCAGAGATATTCCTGTTTTTCCTAAGGAAAAATATAAGGCAATGCTTGATGTTCTGGTGAACTTTGCACAATTGCTGAGCAAAATTGGCCTAACCCAGCTGCAGGAACTTGACAGGCAAAAAGAAGTACGAGCCAGCAAAGAACGATACCGCCTGATGGTTCAGGCAAGTCCTGATATTACACTTCTGCAGAAACAAGATGGTCAGACCATTTACATTAGTCCTCAAATTGAGATGCTTCAGGATCTAGATACAAGCATTTTTTCCTGGTGGATGGATCAATTGCACAACGGAAAGAAAATAGTTATTCGAAATATTGAAGACTTACCTCCCGAAGCTGCTGCTGAAAAAGAGAGTTTTAAAGTACAGGGAATCAAGAGTCTAATCGTTGTACCTCTCTGGTCTAAAGATCAGCAGCTTTGGGGATTCATGGGGTTTGATGATACAGAGACGACAAGAGAGTGGAATAGATATGAAATTGAAGCGCTTCAAATTGTTGGGGGAATGATCATATCTTATCTTGAGCGCAAACAGGCAGAGGCATTGTTGTCTGCGAGTGAGAAACGATATCACGCCCTGGTTGATCAATCGCCCATTGCTTATGAAGTGTACGATGCCAACGGTCTGCAACTGAAGGTGAATTCTGCTTTTGAGAATTTATGGAGTATGAAATCAGAAGACAATGTTGGTAAGTTCAATGTGAGAACTGATCCACAGATTGAAACTCTTGGTTTGTGTTCCTTTATTGAAAGTGCCTTTACCGGAGAATCGGTCGAGCTTCCAGAAGTTGAATGGGACCCTGGAAAATCGGGTTATCCCGGACGAGCACGATGGCTGAAAACAAGAATATATCCACTGATCGATGAATTAAAAACAATAACAAATATCGTCATCACCCATGAGGACATTACCGACCGAAGGCAGGCACAAGAACAAATACAGAAAGACCTGAAAGAAAAAGAAGTGATGCTGAAAGAGATTCATCACCGGGTCAAAAATAATATGAATGTAGTTACAAGCCTGCTCAATCTTCAAGCTAATAGAATTGAAAATAAAGAAGAGGCGTTGGCTGCTTTTGAAGAGAGCTGTAGCCGTATTTTCTCTATGGCTCTTGTTCAATTTTGGATAGAGGAATAATTGATAGCATCTTGTTTTTTTTAATCTGTGTCGATAGGAGTTAGTAGATGCCTAAATCAAATATTATCATTGTTGAAGACGAACTGATTATTGCTCAGGATATTAAACGCATTCTGGTCAACCTTGGATATACTGTCTCTGCAATTGTGACTTCAGGTGAAGACGCACTTAAAAAAATTGATGCGCTGCGGCCGGATCTGGTGCTGATGGATATTAAGCTAAATGGTAAAATGAACGGCATTGAGGCCGCTGGGAAGGCCCATGCCTTGTATGATGTGCCGGTGGTTTACATGACGGCCAATGCCGATGAAGCGACTGTGGAGCGCGCCAAGAAAACCCAGCCCTACGGCTTTATTTATAAACCTGTTCAAATGGACGTGCTGAGAGCGTCCATTGAAATGGCGCTGTACAAGCACGGAATGGAGAAACAGCTCAAGGAACGTGAAGCCTGGCTCAATGCCACGCTCAGCTCCATTGGTGACGCGGTCATTGCGACAGATAAGCAAGGAAAGATCACATTCCTAAATCCGGTGGCGGAAGAACTGACCGGCTGGAAGCAGGCGGAGTGTCAAGGTCTCCCGCTGGCAGAAGTTTTTCATATTATTAATGCAATCACGCGCAAGCGTGTTGCCAATCCTGTGACAAAGGTACTTAAAAATGGTGCTATAGTGGGTTTGGCCAACCATACTGTGTTGATTGCAAAAGACGGCAGAGAGTTTCAGATTGCCGACAGCGCTGCTCCTATTCATGATGCCAAGGGGATGATGACCGGTGTGGTGCTGGTGTTCAGGGATGTAACAGAAGAATATCGAATACAAGAGGCACTCAGCGAAAGTGAAGAAAAGTTTCGACTCATGGCCACAAATACATTGGATACGGTCTGGACGACTGATCTTGAATTCAATATAACATTCGTCAATGATGCGATCCTTAATTTTCTGGGTTACACGCCTGAGGAATTCATTGGTCTGAATCCGTCAGTCTTTACAACACCGGAAGGATTAAAGGCGATTCAAAAGGCCAGGGAACAATTGGTTGTTAAATATAAGAAAGGTGAGATTAGCCAAGCCAAGTTTGAGCTACGGCAAATTCGAAAGGAGGGAGCTATAATAGATGTTGAGATCACCGCAAATTTGTTACTGGATAGCGCTGGCCAGCTAATTGGTTTTCAGGGCAGGTCAATCGACATTACCGAGCGAAAACAAACAGCAATAGCCTTGCAGGAAAGTGAGAGAAAAATCAAAACCTGGATAGAGAATTCACCGGTTTGCACTAAGGTAGTAGATTTGGATTTTAATTTGCAATTTATGAGTGAATCAGGTGTCAGAGAATTGAAAATCGATGATATTACTGAATACTATGGGAAACCTTATCCCTTACATTTTTATCCAGACTCATTTAAAATTCCCATGAGACAAAATTTGAAGAAAGTTAAGGAAACAGGAGAGATTATTGTCCAGGAAGCACCAATAGTTGATGTGGATGGAAATGAATTATGGTATCATTCAACCCTGGTACCGGTTAAAGACGATAAAGGACAACTTGACTATATCATGGTTGTATCGTTGGAGACAACCGAGCGTAGACAGGCTATTGAAGCCTTAAAAGAAAATGAAACAAAGTTTAGGAATTTATTTGAGAATAAAGGAACTGCAACAGGTATTTTTGGTGAAGATAGTTTAATAAGAGATTGTAATACGATGTTTGAAGAAATGAGTGGATATTCTAAATCGGATATAATTGATAAAATGAAATGGTCGGATTTCGTTGTTGAAGAAGACCTGGAAAGATTGCAGAAGTATCATTCTCAACGGTTAAAAAAGGGAGATTCTCCTCCCTCTCAATACGAGTGCAGAATTAATAAGAAGAACGGTGAAATTGTTATTGTTATTGTTAATATTGCGTTGGTAGGTGAGAATCGGATTGTGTCGCTCACAGACATTACCGAACATAAACAGGTAGAAGAAGCCCTCCGGGAGAGTGAGGGGAAATTCCACAGTGTACTCAGATCGATAGACGATCTTATCTTTGTACTTGACCGGCACAATCGATTTATTTCTGCTTATTCATCTGAAGATAAACTTTATCTGAAATTGACTGAATTCATTGGCAAAAAACATTCAGAAGTTATGCCTGTCCACATTGATAAACTGTTTGCAGCTGCTATGACGGAGATTAAGAAAGGTGAAACCGCTGAATACGAATATCAACTCGAAATGCCGGATGGATTACAATGGTACAACGTGAAATTATCTCCGATAATGGAAAATGATGAATATACCGGTCTTGTTGCTGTAGCTCGGGACATCACCGGACGCAAGCAGACTGAAGCGGATTTAAAAAAACTCTCCGTTGCCATTGAACAAAGCCCTGCCGCTGTGGCGATTACCAACCTTGACGGCAATTTGGAATATGTAAATCCTAAATTTTGTGAGTTGACGGGTTACACTTTAGAGGAAGTGATTGGAAGAAACCCCCGGGTTTTAAAGTCCGGTGAAATTTTTGATGAAGATTACGCCAGTTTGTGGAAAATGGTGACTTCAGGTGATGAATGGAGAGGTGAATTCCATAATAGACGGAAAGACGGCACACTTTACTGGGAAGCGGCGCAAATTTCTCCCATTCGCAATTCTGAAGGAGAGATAACCCATTTCATTAAAGTCGCGGAGGATATTACAGAACGCAAACGGGCGGAAAAGGAAATTCTGAAGAAGAATAAAGATCTGGAGGAATTTAATAAGTTTGCGGTTACCAGGGAATTGGCCATGGTTAAATTGAAGAAAGAGATCAATACGTTGTTGATGCAGGCGGGCAAAGAGCCGCGGTACAAGGTTGCGGGAGAGGAGTGGGAGGTTGGGAAATGAATATCCGGAAAAAAATCTTCATGATTTTGTCTCTACTGATGTTAATTACTGCAGCAGTTAGCATTTTGAGTATCAGGTTTGTTTCGGAAAAAATGTCCAAAGAGGATGTTGCCAACCATTTAGAAACCGCTGTACAGTCAAGAGCGCATCATATTAAAACAGTCCTGGCAAATTATAAGAACCTAACGGGAATGATGGCAACAGGACATCTGTTTATAAATGCAGTTAATCATTCTGATAATTTTGATCCAAACATGGTGCATGTCAAACGAAGAATTACTGCTGCCATAGAATCACATGAAAAGATTTCCAGAATATGCTTGCTCAATCGAAACGGCATTATTGTCGTTTCATCTCACAAAGATGTGGGGCGGGATATGAGTAAGAGTACTATATTTTTAAAAGGAAAAGAAGCCGTTTATATCCGGGATCTCCATGTTTCCGACTTTACCGGAAATATGGTTCTGAGCGTGGCCACGCCTATTTTGGTGAAAGAACAATTTGCCGGGGTAATAATTTTTAATTTTGATGCAGAAAAGGAATTATTCAAAATCACAGCGGACACCACCGGCCTTGGGGAAACCGGGAAAATTTATTTGGTGAATCAGCACGGCTTTATGATATCCCCTTCCAGATTTGGCGATGCCGAGATTTTGAAACAGAAAATTAATTCAGAACAATACATTTTCTGCAGGTCAGAACATTTAGAAAAAGGTAATCCGGAAGCCCCGGAAGAAGTTCCCTGTGAATATTTGGATTATAGTGGGGTTAAAGTTTTTGGGCATCATCATTTTATACAGGATGTAAGCTGGTGTTTATTGGCAGAGTTAGATGTAAAAGAAGCCAATAGGCAAATTAAGGTGCTTACCGGTTGGCTATATTTAATTTTTGTTAGTGTTCTTGTTTTCTCATTTTTCATCTTTATTCCTTTTACACGCTTACTCATTAAACCTGTTTTAAAATTACATGAAGGCGCAAGAAAATTGGCAGGAGGTGACTTGAGTTTCCGTCTTCGTTCAGAAGCCAAAGATGAGCTGGGAGAACTGTCAAAATCATTTGATGAAATGGCCGAGCGACTTCAGAAGCACGATACGGAACTTGATAATATTATCGTTGAAAGGACAGACGCACTATCAGAAAAGATTGTTGAAGCAGAAAATCAGCGAGATGCCATGATGAACATGGTTTATGATATGGAGGAAACGAACAAAGATCTGTCTAAAGAAATTGTCCAGCGCAAGCGGGCGGAAGAGGCACAACAACTTGAGTACACGCATAAAATGAGTATTCTCAATGCCATTCCCGATGGGCTCTATATCGTTAGTCAACAGTATAACATTGAGTATATCAATTCCGTTATCGAGCGGGAGTTTGGCCCTATTGATGGACGTAAGTGCTACGAATACTTCCACGACCGGACGGAAGTTTGTCCATGGTGCAAGAATGGCGAGGTTTCCATTGGCAAGTCAGTACAATGGGAATGGTATTTCGACAAGAATAACCGGTACTACGATCTGTTCGATTCACCGCTTAAAAACGCCGATGGCAGTATTTCGAAGTTCGAAATTTTTCATGACATTACGGAACACAAACTGGCGGAAGAACAGATTCAGAGTGACCTGAAAGAAAAAGGATTACTGCTCAAGGAGATTCACCATCGGGTCAAGAATAACCTGCAAGTCATCATCAGTCTGTTGGGGCTACAGGCCGATGAAATCAAAGACGGGGATGCTCTGAAGAAATTTGAAGAAAGCCGCAATCGCGTCCGTTCTATGGCTTTGGTTCATGAAGAGCTGTATCGATCAGAGAATTTTGCAGCTGTTGATTTTTCAAGCTATATCAAAAAACTAAGCCATGATCTTTACCGGGCATATGCAATTGATCAGGGCAGGATTGAGTTAAAGGTAAAGGTCAAAGATGTTTTCATCGGCCTGGATAATGCTGTCCCATGTGGGCTGATCATCAATGAGCTGATATCGAATACCCTGAAACATGCTTTTCCGGCATCGTTTACAGGAAAGGGTAAGATTGAGATTGACCTTTATTCTGATCAAAAGAATGAGATTGTACTTATTGTAAAGGACAATGGCGTTGGATTACCTAAAGATCTTGATATTCAAAAGAAGGAAACCCTTGGATTGCAGTTGATCCATATTCTGACAGAACAGATCCAGGGCAACATTGAGTTGAACAGAAAAGGTGGGACGAAATTTACCATCAGGTTCAGGTAAAGGTAATTTTAGATTATTGCCAACAGGAGTTAATAGATGTCTCAACCAAAGATTATGATTGTTGAAGATGAACTGATTATTGCTCATGACATTAAGCGTATTCTGATAAACTCCGGATATGTTGTTTCCGCAATTGCTTCTTCAGGTGAACTTGCCTTGCAGCAAATAGACAAGCTTAAACCTGATCTTGTGTTGATGGATATAAAGCTTAAAGGCGATATGAATGGAATAGAGACTGCAGGGCAAGCCCATGCTTTATATGATGTCCCCGTGGTTTATATGACTGCCAATGCTGATATAGAAACTGTTGAGAGGGCAAAGCAGGCAGAACCCTACGGTTTTATTTATAAACCGGTTCAGCCGGTTGTTCTAAAGGCCGTTATAGAGATGGCACTATATAAACACGGGGCAGAGAAACAATTGAAGCAGCGTGAAGCCTGGCTTGATGCTACACTTAATTCCATTGGCGATGCTGTTATCTCAACTGATATTGAGGGGTTGATCATTTCAATGAATCCTGTAGCTGAAAAGCTGACAGGTTGGAAACAGGATATGTCAGTTGGCAGGCCATTGACCAAAGTTTTCAAAATTAAGAATATCAAAACAGGCAAACGTATAGTAAACCCTTTGATTAAAGTACTAAAAGACGGCATTACAGTGGGTTTGGCCAATCATACTGTATTAATTACAAAAGATGGCAGAGAAATTCAAATTGCAGACAGCGCAGCCCCAATCCGTGATACAAATGGAGAGGTCAGCGGTGTGGTTCTGGTATTCAGAGATGTTACAGAAGAGTATCAAATGCGTGAAACCGTGAAGGTCAGCGAACATAAGTTCCGCACTGTTCTTGAAAATTCTTTGGATACGGTATATCATCTTAACCTGATCACCGGCACTTATGATTATTTAAGCCCATCCGCTATTGATGTTTATGGTTACACCCCGGAAGAGATGATTACAAGAGGATTAAAAGGAACCGCCTCATCCCTTCATCCCGATGATAAAGCAGAGTTACAGAATCACCTGGATAAACTCTTTTCAAAGTCAGTTGAATCGGAAATTTCTCCAACAATCGAATACCGGTTTAAACACAAAACCTTAGGATACCGGTGGATAAGTGATACCCGTAAAGTCATGTATGATCAAAAAGGGATACCCATTGCCATTATAGGTACAGCCAGAGATATCACAGATCGTATTCAGACTGAGGAAGCGTTGAAAGAGAGTGAACAAAGATATAAAAATTTTATTACTCACAGCAGCGAAGGGATATATTGCATTGATATTATACCTCCTCTCTCTATTGATCAATCCGAAAAAAAACTAGTAACTTCTATTAATAAATCTGCTGTTATTGTAGAAGTAAATCATGCTCTAGCACATATGTATGGTATAGAACCGGAAGAGATGATAGGCAGACGGGCGACAGATTTTGCTCCACAATATGGTGAAAGAGTGATCTTGATTTTACAAGATGAAAAATACCAAGTTGTTAATATTGAAACACTGGATGCAGATAAAGACGGCAATCCTGTATATCTCATGGAGAGTTTTCATGGAGAAGTACGTGACAAAAAGTTGCATAGAATTTGGGGCGTGCAGCGCAATAATATAGAGAGGAAACGATCAGAGATAGAATTAAAAGAGAGTGAACAGAGGTATCGTCACTTCATTTCTCATGTTTCTGATGGTGTATATCGTCTTGAATGTGATAACCCTATGGCACTACAGATGTCAATAGTTAAACAGATTGATTATTTATATGATCATTTTATTGTTGCTGAATGCAATGATCAGTTTATTGAAATGTATGGCTTTGAGAATAGAGAACAAGTTGTAGGTATGAACATGGCCAGCTTTTATGGTGATAAGGATAATCCGGCTAACCTGGAAATATTCAGGAAATTTATCAAATCAGGCTATCGACTGGAGAATGAACTGACAGAGGAGATTGATTCTCAAGGCAATGTGAAGTATATATTAAATAATTCATTTGGCATCATTGAAAACAGTAGCCTTAAACAGATATGGGGAACACAGGTTGATGTGACTCTGCAGAAGCAGGCTGAGGAACGTTTTCAACTGTTGATGCAGCAAATACCCTATGTTGTAGAGATATATGATGTAGATGGTTTGCAGATTAATGTAAATAGTGCTTATGAAAAATTATGGGGTTTCCCTGCACAAACCACGGTAAATAAATTCAATGTCCTTAAAAGTAAGGAAGTTGAAGATACCGGTCTTATGACTTATGTTAAGCGAGCTTATTCCGGTGAGGTTGTTACGGTCCCGGAATTTGAGTTTAATCCAACAGGAGCAACTGAAACCAAAAGTAAAGGGCGAATCCGTTGGCTCAGTACCAGAATATTCCCACTTAAATCTGCTTCGGGTGAAGTTTTGAATATTGTTATTACTCGTGAAGATATCACGCAGAGAAAATTGTGGGAGAAAACGTTAAAGGATAGTGAAGAAAAATTTTCAAAGGCCTTTTATGAGCATCCCACAGCAATGGTGATTTTTCATGTTGAGACTAAAGTACGGCTTGATGTAAACAAGAGCTTTGAGGCGTTGACTGAATACTCACGCAGTGAAATATTGAATGAAAATATTTATGAAAAGAGCCTGGGTATTGATTCGGAAGTACGTAGAGCAGCCGTAACCCGGCTTATCAAAGATGGTTCTATTTTAAATTTTCCAATTGAATTATTAACAAAATCCGGAGAAATTAAGAACCTTTTAATGAGTGCTGTTATTCCAGAAATTGCAGATAATAAAATTGCCATAGTTTCATTAGTTGATATTACCGATATCAGAAAGACTGAAGAAAAGATGAATCAGGCTCTGTATGAAAAGAAGAAGCGGATTAAAGAGATTCGTTCACTTTACGGAATCACAGAGTCTATTTATACCCGGCATACGCTTGAGCAGATTTTTGAAGATACAGTAAGGTTAATTCCAACGGGCTGGCAATATCCAGAAATTACGGCTGCCAGAGTATGCTATGGTAATGAAAAATATGTCTCAAGACCTTTCACAGATACAGAGTGGAAGCAGAAGGCAGATATTTTACTTTATGGGCAATATGCAGGTTTTATTGAGGTTTTTTATCTGGAAGAGCGTCCGGACATGGATGAAGGTCCGTTTCTTTCAGAAGAGCGTGAATTGATTGATAATATTGCCCGGTCATTGAGTGAAGCCATTGAGCATCACAAAACAGAGGATGAACTACATTCAAGTGAGGCTCAATACAGCAACATACTTCATACAACACAGGAAGGATTTTGGTTAATTGATAAGAAAGGTAGAATACTGGATGTTAATTCAGCATATGCTGCAATGTCAGGATATACAGTTGATGAATTGCTGGGAAAGGCCATTGTTCAGCTTGAGGTTGTAGAGAATGCCGAAGAAGTACAAGTACATATTGAAGAAATAATCAATAAGGGTTCTGACTTGTTTGAGTCACAGCACAGGCGTAAAGATGGAAGTATTTTTGATGTGGAAGTCAGTGCATCTTATTTCCCTCATGGTGATATAGTTTTTATTGTCTTTATCAGGGATATCACTGACCGTAAAAAAGTAGAAAAAACTTTACAGGAAAATCTGCAAGAGAAACATGTTATGATTCAGGAGATTCATCACAGGGTTAAAAATAATCTACAGGTGATGCGTAGTCTGATTAATCTACAGAAAATGCATACTGATAATGAACAATTTCATAAACAGGCGGATGACCTTTCAGGAAGAATACTCTCCATGGCCCTTGTACATTCACAACTTTATAAATCTGATAATCTGGCATTTATCAGTCTGCATGACTACATTCATGAATTAGTAAAAAATTTAACTATCAGTTACGGTCGTTCGGATATTTTTATTCTCAATGAAGCTGAAGTATTAAATGTTAGTATTGACCGTGCTGTACCTATTGGTCTTATATTGAATGAGTTGGTAAGTAATGCCGTCAAGCATGCCTTCCCTGATAAAGGTGGTAATATTAAAATTATTTCACAGGTAAAAGGTGAAAAGTTGGTTTTGATAGTTGAAGATGACGGTATAGGATGCCCGGCACTTCCTGCACTTGAAAATGCAGATACTCTTGGATTTGAATTAATTCATATTCTGACTATGCAATTGGAAGGGGAAATTACAATAGATGGCAGCAATGGATTGAAAGTTAAAATAGCATTTCCCAATCCACGTTGATTGAATTGTACAGACAAAA
This sequence comes from bacterium, assembly GCA_023139105.1. Taxonomy (GTDB): domain Bacteria; phylum Zhuqueibacterota; class QNDG01; order QNDG01; family JAGLOF01; genus JAGLOF01. The sequence goes on along the minus strand of JAGLOF010000123.1, from coordinate 36,816 downwards.
TGATGATTGAATAATCTTGATTTAATAATAAATTAAAAAGGTTGCCAAATGCGGTCCAAGCGTATAATGATTGTTGAAGATGAATATGTTGTTGCTAATGTAATTGCAAGAACACTGAAAAGCAGAGGGTATGAAACTATCCCCTTTATTCAAAAGGGTGAGCATATTCTTGAACGTGCAAAAGAGGCAATGCCTGATCTGATTTTAATGGATGTCTCGTTGGCAGGCAAAATGGATGGAATTACCGCTGCCAGACAAGTGAATGAGAATCTCAATATTCCTGTTATTTTTTTGACGGCACATGATCAGGATACAATTATTGAGAGGGCAAAAAAGGTTGCTCCTTATGGTTTTATTACCAAACCTTTTACTGATAAAGAATTGTTTACAACTATTGAAATTGCTCTATATAAATATGAAATAGATAGAAAACTGATTGAAAGTGAGCAGAAGTACAGAACTCTTTTTAATCAGATTGATGATCCGGTTATTATTGTTGATAAGCAGAGCCACCATGTTTTGGATTGTAATGCAGTTACTTGTCAACGTTATGAATATCAATACAATGAGGTTATAAATCAGAAGTTTTGCATTTTACGAGGTCAGGATGAAGAGGATTGTGCATGGTTGACGGAATTAGAGACCGGATTTAGCCAGCCGCTGAGGGATTTACATATTACAAAAAGTGGTAAAGCTATACATGTTGAAATAACTGCAAATGAAGTAGAATATAATCATCAGCAGTCCTGGCTCTTGATTGTACGGAATATTACTTCCAGAATTATTGCAGAGCGGGAACAGGAACAGATGGCTAAACGAATGCAAATGTCACAACGCCTGGAAGCTATTGGACGTCTGGCAGGTGGTATTGCCCATGATTTTAACAATATCTTAATGCCTGTTGCTGTTTATCTGGATATGGCTATGGAATCAGTTGAACTTGAGGGGCAGATCTGGAAAGATTTACAACATGTGGAGCGTGGTATTTACAGAGCTAAACAACTTGTTCAACAGATATTGATTTACAGTAGAAAGGATGAACAGGATGTGGCAACTGTAAATGTGTCACTGGTTGTTAAAGAAGTTGTGGCCTTACTACATGCAGTAGTTCCGGTGAATATCAGGGTTGAAGAGAACATTAATCGGGATATAGGCCTTGTATATGCTGACCCATCACAAATGCATCAACTTATAATGAATCTTTGTGTTAACGCTAAAGAGTCTATGTCAGATGGCGGTATCTTATCAATCAATCTGGATCAAATACACCTGGATCTGAATAGAAACGGAGATTTTCCAGATCTTAATGCCGGTGATTATATATGTATTATTGTAAAAGATACGGGTTGCGGCATTTCTGAAAATGACCAACAAAAGATTTATGATCCGTTTTTTACAACCAAAGGTGAAGGCAGCACCGGACTGGGTTTGTCTGTTGTTTACGGTATTGTGAAACGTCATGGTGGTGGTGTATCCTTAAAAAGTGAAATTCAGAATGGGAGTAGCTTTACCGTATTGCTTCCGCTGGCCAAGACATATGATGAGACAAATCATATTGATGTGTTTAATAATTTATCTGATGGAACCGGGAATATTCTCTTTGTAGATGATGAAGAGGAGAGCCGTCAGATGGGTTTGGATATGTTGAGCAGGGCTGGATATCAGGTGGAAATACGGAACAGTGGAGAGGCAGCACTTGAAGTTTTGGAGAAGCAGTCCAATCGGTTTAATCTGCTGATTTTTGATTATGAAATGACAGGAATTAATGGTATTCAGCTGGCAACAAAGATACGGAAAAAAAACATTAACACACCAATTATTATTTTAACCGGTTTTGCGACTCATGATATTGTTATTCCGATTGATTTGAAGGATATCCAGGTTTGTAGTAAACAGATGGAACGTAAAGAACTAATGGCTTTTATTAAAAATACATTGTAAAGGAATATTTATAATGCCAAAATTTAAGGCCAAGATTCTTTTGGTAGAAGATGATAAGGATGTATTGAATTGTATGATAGATCTTCTGCAGCGTGATAACTATTCAGTATCACCATGCAGAAATGGAGAAGAAGCTCTGGATCTATATCGTAAACATGTTTTTGATGTTGTGCTGACTGATATTCAAATGCCGGTGATGGACGGATTGAAACTTATGAAACATATCCTTGAGGATGACAGGAATGCCGTTGTAATTTTAATTACCGGATATGCCAATGTACGAGATGCTGTGGCAGCTATAAAGAGCGGTGCAGAGGATTACATTACTAAACCAGCTAATCCTGTTGAAATTAGGAAGACTATTGAACGTGTTTTAGAAAAACGTAAATTGTCTATTGAGAATCAAAGATTAAAGACGCTCTTGAATCATCAGGGACAGAGTGAGATTGTTGGACAGTCAAATAAAATAATAGAAGCAAAAAAAATGGCAGAGCATGTTGCTGAATCTGACATTCCGGTTTTGATAACCGGTGAGAGCGGTACCGGTAAAGAAGTATTTGCCAGGGCAATTCATGAATACGGAAAACGGGAAGGATTGTTTGTTCCTATTAATTGTGGCGCTATTAGTGAGTCCCTTTTAGAAAGCGAACTCTACGGTCATGAAAAAGGAGCCTTTACTGGTGCAGAGAATATAAAGTATGGACTATTTGAAGCAGCAGATGGCGGTACGGTTTTATTGGATGAGATTGCTGAAATGCCAATGCAGCTTCAAGTAAAATTACTCCGTACAATAGAGACAAAAACTATCCGAAGGGTTGGTGGAATTAAAGCTATTGAGGTTGATTTTAGAATAATCAGCTCAACAAATCGGGATATAGAATTAGATATTAAAAAGGGTATGTTCAGAGAGGATTTATACTATAGATTAAACGGTTTTCCAATTCAGCTTCCGGCATTAAAGGACCGCGTTGAAGATATTATACTCTTGATTAATTATTTTTTTTCAGAGTGGCAAGTTAATTCACAACGAATGTCAAAATCTGTTATTTCTGCATTGGAACATTATTCCTGGCCTGGAAATATAAGAGAGTTAAAACATATTCTGAAGCGGCTTCTGGTTATGTCGGCAGGAGAAAACTTTCAAGTTGAACATTTACCAATTGAAATTCAACAATTAAAGCCAAATGCCAGATATATATCTCGTAGTTCAGAGGATATCTGGCAGCCTCTCTATGAAGTTGAAAAAGAACATATTCTTAAGGTGTTTAATGCATGTGAAAACAGTAAAGTAGAAGCAGCAAAAATTTTAGGCATTGGTCTGAAGACTTTATATCGGAAGCTTGATGCATTTGCATTGGAGGAAGAGTAATCGGTTAAAGAGGCTCATCCTGTAATTGTGTGGAATTATAAATCCGTAGATTTGCGCAGATAAAAACAGTATGTTGGTGTCTATTAATCCATAGAATACCAGGAAGAACCTGAAAGATAAAGCATTTGTCCACGGAATTCACGGAGCCTCCCGGCCCTGCCCTACACATATAAAAAAAAGAGCAGGACAGGATAACAGGATTAAATGATGAATATCCAATATCCAATAACCAATATTGAATGTCGAAGTAAGAACTCCTTGGAAATTCTACATTCGGTGTTCCGCTGTTCAATATTCGTTCTGGTAAATTTCACTTATAGATCATTGTAATTCAATATCCTTGGGGCATGGCATAGTGGCTCCGTGTACTCCGGTACGCCAATGCTCCTGCTCTTTAATAAACACCTGTCAATGTGCGCGAACGAGTTCGCTACTTCAGGACGACTGCGGCTAATTTCCTCGAAAAAGGCCGCAGATCGATTCTGCGGCCTTTTGGTTATATTTTTAATTTTAATTGTTTTAACGTATGGCTTTAACACCTGTCTCAAAGAGTCGTAATCCTTCATTTGAAGGCGACCAGTCATAAATGGCCCGTTCCGGGTGTGGCATAAGGCCAAGGATGTGGCCGGTTGAATCTGTAATACCTGCTCTGCCTGAGGGAGATCCATTGGGATTTGCAGGATACTCTTCTCCGACATAACTGAATACAGTGAGTGAATCATCATAATCTTCCGGAAGGAGCAGTCTGCCCTCGCCATGAGCCATAGGGATATGCATTGTCTCTCCTGCCATGCCCTGTGTCCATATGCAATTGCTGCGTTCAATGCGCATATCCACCCAGCGACTCTCAAAAATTGCTGAAGCATTACGGTCTAGCAATCCATCCGGATGGCCAATCTCAGCACTGCCGGGTAAAAGTCCGGTATTTACTAAAATCTGAAAGCCATTACATATTCCAATCATCGGGATATGTCGTTCCCGGGCTTCTTTTAGTTGATCTGCCAGACGCGTATTGAGCTCAAGTGCAAACAGCCGTCCCGCTGCCACATGATCTCCAAAAGAAAAACCTCCCGGTATTGCAATCATGTCGCAATCTGTTAATGACTGTCTGCCGGAGAGCAGATCAGCCGTTAATAGTGTTAATTGCGGATCTGCGCCGGCCATTTTAAAGGCCTGAATCAATTCATGGTGGCAGTTGTTGCCCGGAGCATAGAGTACCTTGACTTTAGGTTTCATTATATTGCCACCTCCCGGAAGGGGCGTTCCCAGGCTTTAACCATAGAATCTATGGTAAGTGAGATATTTCCATCTTCCGTCAATATTGTCAGTTCTGGTTTGTTTTTAACATTGCCGATAATTATTCCGCCCAGAGCATCTGAAACAGGGCCTGCATCGTCAGAATTTACTTCAATTATCATCGTGCCTATGGTCTCGGCAAATAGTGCCAGGATAGCACCGGTGCGTAATTTGGCAGTATCAAATGTTACTCCAAGCTCAGAACCCATGGCCATCTCAAAAAGTCTCCTTAAGATGCCGCCTTCTGAAATTGCACTGGCTGCTTGAATTGCACCGGACTGCCACACATCATGATAGTCTGTCCAGAAGCGCAGAACATCGTCAGGATCAGGATTCGGGAGTGTACTGCCTCTTTTATTCAAAGTATCAAAGAAGATTGATCCACCCAGCTCAAATGAAGCAGGACCGGCCAGGATTAGTGTATTACCGGCAGATTTCAGGGGTTTACTTACCAGGTCAGCGGCATTTGGCATGCGTCCCATAGCCATTACAGCCAGGGTAGGCGGTATATCCAGACGCTGGCCGTCTGTACCGATAAATGTACCTGATGAGCTGTCTTTGCCTGATATGAAAGGCGTACCGAACTTTATAGAGAGATCACAGCATGCCATTACCATCTCTTTAAGTTCCCATGCCAGCGTATCATTTATTCTCGGAGTATAGAAGTTATCGCATAGTACTATTTCAGCAGGAGAGACTCCAGCCGCTACCAATCTTGTGATAGACTCAATTACCATAAGCCTGGACATTTGCACGCTGTCAACATCTCCCAGTAGCGGTGCATAGCCCAGAGATGTTACTGCCGCATATGGTTTGCCGCGCAAAGGAGCGGCGGCCCAATAATCATTGGGCATATTGCCGTGTACTCCACCGTATGGTTCAACAATTGAATTACCCTGTACAGTCTTGTCAAATTGATAGCCGGCAGAGGACTGATCACATATATTCAGGTGGCAGATTACATTGAAAATCGCATTTTTCCACTCTTCAGTCGATTTGTATTTGGGAATGTCTACAGGTTCTGTGACAGCATCAGGACGTTTTAAAGTATAAACAGGTAGAGGGCAGCCTTTACGTAGCGTTTCAAAATCAAGGTCAACGACTACCTGGCCTGTAAGCTGCGGTGAAACAGGCAGATCGACAGCATCATCACTTTCAGGATCAAATATAATCTGGCAGCGCATTGTATCGGTGAATTTACCGATGACAGAATGTGGCACTTCATAATTATCAAGGATTTGTTCAGCTTGTTTCAATTTATCCGGTGATACACATAACAGCATGCGTTCCTGACTCTCGGATATCCAAATTTCCCATGGATGCATGCCCTGAGTCTTAAGGGGGACTTTAGCAAGATTAATCCAGATACCGGTGTTTTCACCCATCTCTCCACCAGCAGAGGACAGACCTGCAGCACCAAGGTCAGTTATGGCGTGAAGGCAGTCAGCATCACGCAGAACCGGAATGGCTTCCATGAACTTACGTTCTTCTATAGGGTGGCCAATCTGCACATGAGTGGCATCTACTACATGAGTATCAGATGTCATAGAAGCAGATGAGACAGTGGCACCATGAAGCCCGTCTCTACCTGTGCGTCCACCTGCAAGAATGGCAAGATCACCTGCCTGGGGTTTGCCCTTAGGGGCTCTGGCAGCAGGTAGCAGACCTATAGAATGGCCCAGGGCCAGACATTTTCCCGTATAACCAGGGTGAAAACGATACACAGGAAACATCATAGGAATACCCATGGGATTACAGTAATCCGCAGTTCCGCGTATGGATTCAGTCAATATTGTTCTTGGATGAAGTGCGCCATGGGGGACTTCTTTCCAGTCCATGCCTGGATCACCCAGTCCCATGACCGTGGATCCGCCAATGGGTAATGCTCCCTGGCCGCATCCGAGTGTATCACGAATTACACCGCCGTGTTTGGTCATGACACCACCGTAAGGGCTTACAGCTGTTGGAGAATTATGAGTTTCCCCCTTGATTGTCAAGGCCCAGCCATCGTAGAACTCCATTGCTCCGGCATTATCCTCAAATACAGAAAGGACCAGAGGATGGTCAATGGCATATGTAGCCTTGCCCAATGCCTCCAGGAGTCCAAGGCTCTTCCATGTGGTATGAAAACAGTGGTCAGACCATGTCTGTGCAAACATCTCTACTTCAGCGTCTGTAAGTTCACGGCCAAGTTTCTCAGCAACTGTCTGAAGTGCTTTCATATGGTCCAGTGATAGAAAGAGGCGACGCTCCTCACTGAATTCTAAAAGTTCATCGTCTGAGAGACCTTTCAGGGAGATAGTCTCAACTGGTCCTGCATCACCACGGGGTTGAAGTGTATCCCACACATCATTTGCATTAATAAGTACCTGAACCTGGGGATTGTATAGATGACGCTCAACCAACTGTTGCGCCTGTGCGCTATCAATCCCTATAAATTGATAACGATGAGCAAGCCTTGCCCATATCAGATTATCTATTCCTAACGCTCTGGCACCACGAAGCAGGGAGGGCAGTTCAGGATCTGTAACAGCTCGCTGATAGCCTACTTCAAAAACAGGTCCGTCTGTATCAATTAAATGAGATTTCGATGTGAAATCTTCAGTAGTTGCATGGCTGAGCAAAGGTTTCAATTTAAATGCCTCTTCAGATGTGATACCTTCCAGTCTGAAGACCCGCTCCATAATCACTTCTGTAAGTGCCTCTGCACCTTCTTTTTGAAAACGTATTAACATGTGTCGCGCTATCGGATCATCACCGGTTCGGCGTACATAGACAGTTGAGATCAAGAAATAACTCCTTTCTTAAAGGTTGCCAGAATACTAAGACAGAAAGGGCCGAAAGTCAAGAAAAAAATGAGGTAATTTTAAACATTGGCATAGATATTGTAAAAATAATTTGTTTACATGTGAATTTTTATTAGTATTTCAAAGTATGCAGGTTAATTAATAGAGCAATACTGATTTTAAATTGATCTGATTAGTATTTGGAAATATTGAAGTTATATATGTTTGATCGATTGATCAGGATCTTTCCTTTAAGGAAGTTTTAAAAGTTAAAAGTCAGATATTGATAAAAATAGAGATTTATTATTTGCAAAAGTAGGCAATAATTACCTGTTATTTTATTGTTTATGATGGATCTATCTGACGGGAATTGAACAGCAAATCTATGGAGGAACTCCATGCTGAAGCAATCACATAAAATTGGTACTGTAACTCAAAATGTAATTATCGGTTCAGTTACAGGTATCATGGTTGGAATTAATCTCAGATTCATCTTTATGCAACTTGGCGGTATAGAATGGGTCTGGCTGGCATTTTTTATTCTAGGTCCGGCTCTGGGTTATTTCAGCGGGCGGGAACGTCAGCGAATTGAAAGCCTTAAGGGTGAAAAACAGGAACTGGAATCAAATCTTGATTCGATTCAGAAAGCTCTGAAACAGTCGACTAAAAAATACAGATTACTTGTTGAACAGGCTAATGATGCTATCTTCCTTACATCTTCCGAAGGGCGTTTTATGCTTTTTAACGAGGCTACATGCCGGCTCTCCGGTTATGGCAAGAGTGAACTGAAAAAAATGCAGATCGCGAATCTTAAACCCGATGGTGATACTATAGATGAAAACGCCGATGCCTGGTTGGACAATGGTACATATCGCTATGAAGAGACATGGACGCAAAAGAATGGAAACACAATCATGCTGGAAATCAATGCCCGGTGGATACAGTTTTCTGACCACAGGCTTGTTCTGCATATTGGAAGAGATATTCAAAGACAAAAAGAAGTAGGAAATGAAGAACGCGCAACTCAATATCAAGAGGCCCAGGAATACCATATTCGTGAAAGCGCACGTTTCAATGAAAAGTTATTTCATCAGTTTCTCGATCCGATGTATGAGACCGTACGTGTTCTTAAACATCTTAATAATAAATATCCACAGGAAGCCGGAGCTCTAACAGAGCTGCTAAAAGTGTGGGCTACAACTCAAAAAAATATTTTGGAATTATCTGTAAAGAATGACCGTGATAAATCAACTATTCCTGCCAATTGGAATCTTAATGATTTATTACACCAGGAGCTTGTATATCTAGACATGATGAATGATTCCTCTAATTTTCGCATTAAAACCTCATTCTCCCAGGATTTGTCAATGGTATATGGATTTGGACGTGACTATTCATTGGCCTTCAGTGTCGTTTTCAGGGCTTTATGTGAAACCCAGCCTGTAGATAAGCAGAGAGGTTTACTTGTATCTACAAAACAGATTAAAGATCAAATTATAGTTGAACTATTGGGTCCTGGTGATAATACTTTCAAACAGGTACTGCATCGTGTTTTAGATCCGTTTCATGAGGGCAATCGTGGTATACGCATGCCGGTTGATGATTTTGCGCAATTTGTTCTGGAACAATTATTCAAGGTGTTTGACGGTCAAGTGGATATTGGCTACAAAGCAGGAAAGGGTACACTTTTACGCATTCGTATCCCGACAGTTCAGAATAATAATAATCGTAAAACTATCTCAATGGCATTTGACACCAAGGAGCCGGTACTTTTATAAACAGGTTTTAGAAATTTATCACTCCGGTGATAAAACACATTACATAAATGTTGATATTTCCTGGCACAGCAATGTCGCTTGTGTTATTGCCGGATTAATAGTATATCACAGGACAACATATACTACTCATCCTGACATGGCCTTACACTCCCATTGGTAGCTGCCCGTACTATCCCTGCGTTATCAAAACGTTACATTATTTATTGTTTTTGCCCTTTTCTGTGTATTCTCCGTGTGACTTCCGTGGAGACATTCTGAAGTTGCTCTTTTTGTAACTTTAAAAGAGTGCAGGGCAACTACTCGCTCGTATCAACTATAGAGCCAAAAATCAAATAAATATCATCCAATCTCTCTGGAAATGTTCCCAGCTTGCATATAGGCGGAAAGATAATTGAATATATAGGTTTTGAGGTTGACATTTCGTTAAAAATTCATTATAATTAAAAGCTTAAAAATCATTTGTTATCCGGAGTCTTTGTTTGACAAGAAAAAGAGAGTGGTTACTGGGAAGTACAATCATTATCAGCCTGATTTTACTGATTTTGATTTTTGCATCTATATCTGCCGTAAAATCAAAACGTAGTATTTACATTCAAGAAGGCAGCGGACAGAAAATTGCTATTGTAAGGCTTACAGGACCAATCTATTCAGCAGATAGACTTGTACGATATTTTAAACAACTAGGTGAGCAACGTGATATCCGTGCTATTGTTTTTCGTATAGATAGCCCTGGTGGAGGTGTTGCAGCGTCACAGGAAATTTATGAAGCTGTAAAAGCTGTCCGTAATTCCGGAAAACCAATCATTGCATCAATGGGAACTGTTGCCGCCTCCGGTGGTTACTATGTTGCCTGCGGTGCTGATTCAATTGTTGCAAATCCCGGTACGACAACAGGAAGTATCGGTGTTATTGCTCAGTTTATGACAGCCGAGAAATTATTAGATAAAATCGGTATTAAAATAGAAACAATTAAAAGTGGTCCATACAAAGATACCGGTTCATATCACAGAAAGTTTTCAACAGCGGATGCACAGTATTTGCAGGCGTGGGTAGATGACGCCTATGCACAATTTACAGAAGTTGTCTCCCTTGAACGTCGGATGTCAATGTCTGATACCAAAAAAGTTGCAGATGGAAGGGTATTTACAGGCAGACAGGCTATGAAAAACGGTTTGGTCGATCGCCTTGGTGATTTTCAGGCAGCAATTAATCTGGCTGCTGATATGGCCGGTATTAAAGGGAAACCTGCAATTATATATATCCGTCGAAAAGATACGAGTCTGTTTGATCTACTATTTCAACAGGTTGCATCCATTATACACAGTTCCAATGGAATGGCACTGATGTATCGTATGCCATAATCGGTTAACGATAAAGAGTTATGTATGACTAAAGCGGATATAGTAGATGTAATTTCAGAGGGTACCGGTTTAACCAAGATTGAGACAGCTGCAGTTATTGACGGTTTTTTAGCAACTGTAACTTATTCACTTCAGTCCGGGAATAAGGTTGAGCTTAGAGGATTCGGAACATTCTGTTTAAGAGAACGACAGGAAAAACATGTTCCAAATCCAAGAACAGGGAAGATGATGCATATACCACACAGAATAGTCCCTGATTTCAAACCTTCGCCACAGTTGAAAAATATAGTTGAAGAGAGTCTAAAGGAATCGGGCCAATTTATATCAAAAACTGAAAATGAGAACACTGAGAACACTGAGAACACTGAGAAGAGTGAGGATCAGCTAATCATTAATCAAACAAATATATTTTCAGAATTAAATCAAAATTTTATAGATGATAAATGAGAGGAGGGACTATAATGCCCTGCGGAAAAAAACGTAAACGCCATAAGATTGCAACGCACAAACGTAAAAAACGTCTCCGTAAAATGCGTCATAAGAAGAAAAAATAATGTCGGACACCGGGTCTGACAATATTACACCTGAATTTAATAGACCCTCCACCCGGAGGGTCTATTCAGTCACAGAGGTTACGAGACAATTAAAGAGAACGCTTGAACAGGCGTTCTTCTCTATATTGGTTGAGGGCGAGATCTCTAACTTTAAACGACATGGTTCAGGCCATTTGTACTTTTCAATCAAAGACCATGATGCACAGCTTTCCTGTGTTATGTGGCGTGGACGCAGCAGAAACTTACATTTCAGGCCTGTTGACGGCATGTTGGTTCGTATTACAGGTGATGTGACTATTTATGAACGTCAAGGCAAGATGCAATTAGACGTCCAGCATATCATGCCTGTTGGTGAGGGCCAACTACAGCAGGATTTTGAAATATTGAAACGACAGTTGGCAGATGAAGGCCTTTTTGATTCTGAACATAAGAAGAATATTCCTGCATTCCCACAGACAATTGGTCTTGTAACATCTCCCAGCGGTGCTGCACTCCGGGATATAATCAGTGTCATTAATCGTAGATATCCGGGTATAAAGCTCATCTTGAATCCTGTACGTGTTCAAGGTAGTACAGCAGCAGCAGAGATCTCTCAGGCAATAATTGATCTGAATGAGCATAATCAATGCGACTTGCTCATTATTGGCCGTGGTGGAGGCTCATTGGAAGATTTATGGGCATTTAACGAAGAAATAGTAGCAAGAACAATTTTTGATTCGGAAATTCCAATTATCTCGGCAGTTGGCCATGAAGTTGATTTTACTATTTCAGATTTTGTCGCAGATGTGCGTGCGCCAACACCTTCGGCAGCTGCAGAATTGGCAGTTCCCGAAATAGATGTCTTGCAGCAAACATTGCTGCATTTGAAGTCAAGATTAATCCGGACGGTAGAACACGGACTGACTTATCGACAGGAATCACTAAATCGCCTAAAGAAGAGTTATGGTCTTAGATGGCCAGGTGACAGACTTCGGGAAAATGCTCTGAGACTTGATGAAATAACCAGGAAACTTCAAATGTCTCAGCAGCGTAGATTAGAACAGGAACAACAACGTCTGATCTCAGTTAATAATACATTACATGCCCTTGATCCGGCAGCTGTTCTTCTCCGCGGTTACAGCATAACAACAGATATCAACGGTAAAGTTATAATTAATGCAAATGATTTGACACCTGGTGATCAGATCAATACGCAATTGGCACAGGGAACAGTTAAGAGTACAATCAGCACAATCAACCGGGAAGATAATGAAACTCCAACCTAGTTTTGAAGAAGCCATTGAACAATTAGACAAGATGATTAGCTCTCTTGAAAGTGGAAATCTGCCTTTGGAGGAATCGATGAAGGCTTTTGAAGAGGGTATGAAACTTGTATCTGTCTGCCAGAAGCAATTGAGCAAGGCAGAAACTAAATTGCAGCTGCTGGTCCGCCAGTCTGAAGATCAGTGGGAATTAAAGGAAATGGAATGAGGTCGCTGTGATTCTTGAAACTATTCAATCTCCTGATGATTTGAAAAAACTGTCACTGGCGGATATGAATACGCTGGTGGATGAACTTAGAGAATTTGTAATCTCAACTGTTTGCAAGACAGGTGGGCATCTGGCCCCCAACCTTGGTGCAGTTGAATTAACTGTTGCTCTACATTATATTTTTTCTACACCGGAAGATAAGATTGTCTGGGATGTGGGACATCAGGCTTATATACATAAAATTTTGACAGGCCGCCGTGATCAATTTATAACAAACAGGCAGTATGGCGGCATCAGTGGTTTTCCAAAACGTTCCGAAAGCCCCCATGATGCATTTGGTGTTGGCCATTCATCTACTTCTATATCAGCTGCTTTGGGCCTTGCTACAGCCAGAGATCTTAACGGAGAAGATAATCATGTTCTGGCCGTTATAGGAGATGGTGCTTTAACCGGCGGTATGGCTTTTGAGGCATTAAACCATGCCGGTGGTGTTAAAAGAGACATGACTGTAGTCCTTAATGACAATCGCATGTCGATCTCTCCGAATGTTGGAGCCGTCTCAAGATATTTAACAAATCTGATTACAAATCCAGTTTATAATAAAATAAAAACAGATATCTGGGAGATGACGGGACGACTTCCAAGAGGCTCCCGGCGTATCAGACATCTGGTCCAACGCATAGAGGCTTCACTTAAATCTCTTGTTGTACCCGGTTCATTATTTGAACATTTCGGATTCAGATATATCGGACCTGTAAATGGTCATGATCTGGGACAGTTGATACGTGTTTTCAGCGAAGTTAAAAAAATGAATGGACCAATTCTTGTCCATGTATTAACAACCAAGGGAAAAGGCTACAAGTTTGCAGAAGAAAATGCAACCAAGTTTCATGGATTGGGATCTTTTTGCAAGGAAACCGGTGATACCGGTATTAAAAAAGCACCAAGTTATACAGAGGTTTTTGGTAAAGCACTGGTAGAAGAGGCCAGAGCAAATGAAAAAGTTGTCGGTATTACTGCTGCCATGGCACATGGAACAGGTGTAATTCATTTGGCCAAAGCACTCCCTGATCGTTTTTTTGATGTAGGAATAGCAGAGCAGCATGCTGTTACATTTGCCTGTGGTTTGGCCGCCCAGGGTATTAAACCCGTTGTAGCTATCTACTCTACATTTATGCAACGTGCCCTTGACCAGGTAATTCATGATGCGGCCCTTCAGAAATTACCTGTAGTTTTTGTAATGGACAGAGGTGGATTGGTTGGTGCCGATGGCCCGACTCATCATGGCAGCTTTGACCTTAGCTTCTTACGCAGTGTACCCGATTTGGTACTCATGGCGCCAAAAGATGAAAATGAACTGAGAGATATGCTCAAAACTGCCATTAATTATGAAGATGGCCCAATAGCTTTCAGATACCCCAGAGGAGAAAGCCTGGGCATGACATCAAAACCTGTTGCAGAAATTCTTCCCATTGGAAAAGGTGAAATTCTTGAACACGGAGAAGATATAGCCATCTTAGCCATAGGGGAGATGGTATCTCACGGATTAACTTTAAGAGAGGCATTACTGCCTTTGAACATATCGTCAACTGTCATCAATGCCCGCTTTGTGAAACCTTTGGATGAAGATATGATCCTCAAAGCAGTTTCCGGACATAAAGTTGTTATAACTCTGGAGAATAATGCCATTATCGGTGGATTCGGAAGTGCTGTAGCAGAACTGATAGCTGAACAGAAAAATACAATTATTTTTAAAAGATTCGGCTTGCCGGATAATTTTGTGATACATGGCACACAGACGCAACTCCTGGAACATCTTCATTTGGACGTTAATGCATTAGTTGGTGCTGTCAGAGTACTTTTGGAACAATAATTATGATGAAAACAATTAAAATGAATACTTTGAAAGTTGGGTTGTTTGCAAATATCAAAAAAAAATTGGTTCTGGATACAGCACCGGAATTTATCAAGATACTTGAAAAGAAAGCCGTAGCTGTTACAATCTCCACATCACTGCATGAAAAATTGGAATTAAAGAATTGTACATGTAACATTGTAGAACCTGAAGATCTTGCAGACCATTCTGATATCCTCATCAGTCTTGGAGGAGATGGTACGATTTTAGGTGCAGCCCGGCTAATAGGTCCGCGTGAAATCCCCATTCTCGGTATAAACCTTGGTGGTTTGGGGTTTTTGACAGAGACCGGTGCAGATATGTTTGGTCCGGCAATAGAAAAATTATTAAATCAACAGTACTCAATTGGAAGCAGAATGGTTCTTGAGGCCAGATTAGGGAAAGACGGCCCTTGTTACTATGCCTTGAATGATCTGGTTTTCAGCAGAGGCTTAAGCCCTCGTATGTTAAAGCTCGATGTTACCATCAACAGCGCTTATTTTAATACATATATGTCTGATGGTGTTATAGTTTCCACACCGACAGGTTCAACGGCCTATTCACTTTCTTCAGGCGGCCCAATTGTTCTGCCTTCGCTTAAAGCTATCATTCTTAATCCGATCTGCCCTCATGCACTTACAGTAAGGCCAACAGTTATTCCTCCTGAGTCTCAATTACACTTTTCACCAAAAGATGCTGATGGAGAAGTACAATTAATTGTAGATGGGCAGGAGATGATAAATTTGCGGGATAAACCACAAATTTTTGTCAAACAGGCTGACTATTCTATCAAATTGATTAATCTGCATGAAAACACATTTTTTGACAGATTACGTGAAAAACTCCAGTGGGGACGGCTTCCTTTGAAATAGCAAATATCCAAATTACAAATTACAAATTACAAATAGCAAATGACAAGATCTAAATAGCAAATCCTAAATTCCAAATTCCAAATGACAAACTCCAAATGACAAATTCCAACATATCATACCAGTACGAATAATTTTAGTCTGTTATCCTGTTTGATTTTTGTTCTTTTATTTTAGCTCTTCCGGATGTTCTATTCGATAGTAAAAAACAGGGTTTGAAATGAAAGTTCTTACGGGGGCCGTAAAAGTAATTTGTCACTCCTGAATTTTTGATGCCGACCGGAGGTCAATGCCTCTGTCAGGAGTCTATACTTGACAGTTTTAAAAAAGTACTACACCATATTGCTCGTATATGTGAGCCTGCGAATGATGGATCCCTGCCAGAAGCATGCAGGGATGACAGCTTTACTCCTGAATTTTTGATGCCAACCAGAGGTCAATGCCTCTGTCAGGAGTCTACAATTGACAGTTTTATAAATATACGTTCCGATTTACTATTAATCCTGCTAAGTCTCAAGGAAATTTGCCGCGGTCGTCCTTAAGGAGCAGGACTCTCTCGCAGAGACAGGCGTTGAGTATTAAAATTAAGGGTTTTTTGTCAATTGTATGGAATTACAGTAAAGCTAAATATTTATAATCGGATTGAGATCTGATTATGATATTCAAGTCAGCTATAATAGAGTGTAATCTAAGAAAATTATAGAAGAATCCTTTGAGTACCGGATAGTACAAGTAAAAAAAAAGAGCTTTTTGACAGGATCTACAGGATAGAACACACGACGCCGGTATATTTTTTTTATCCTGTTAATCCTGTTATCCTGTCTGATTTTTATTCTTTTGTTTTCTACATAATCAAAGCTTTTCCGGGTTTTATGAGTGCTAATTCCACACAGTTCCCGGAAGAACCACCTGAATGACAATATAATTTCTTTTTTCCGATGATTTTACTTGACAATTGCATTGGAAATTGCTAAAGTCTACTATTGAGCTTTTTTCAGCATTAGGACTTTATCCATAATTAAGGGGATTGTCATGAAAAAGTTTTTGTTTATTCTGGTACTGGTCATTATTTTAGCGGGTCAGACATTTGCCCAGGTAGAAGCAGGTGACCGGGAAGTCAGCTTTCTTGGTTATTACTCTACATTCATCGGAGAAGATTTTGATGCAAATGGATCAGGATCACTTCAGCTCAGCTACAGCAAGTTTTATACAAAAAATTTACAGATAGGTTTTGCTCCAACTCTCAGATTCTCAACGGGAGAATATGAAGACAGAAAACCGAAAGTAGAGATAGATATATCTGCATCTGTGTTTATGAATTTTAATCTTGCCACTGCATCTAAAACTATACCTTATTTTACTGCTCAATACTATCAATACAGTTTCGAGATTGATACTGACAATGATGAAAAATTTACCGATTTTTCTTATGTCACTGTAGGTCTTGGAATTAAGAATTTTATCAATGAATATGCTGCCTTTAATACACTGATCAGCTATGGTTTTTCTCTGCGTGAAGAAGCTGAGGGTGGCCTTCTGCTTGTGATGACAGGATTGTCTTTTATTTTCTAAGAAAACGAGGTAGGATCCATGAAACAATGGATATTGACCGTAATAATTATTCTATCATCTGTACCTGGATTTTCACAGTTTAGATTATACCTTGATCAACAGATATCTATTTCAACCAAAGAGATTACATGCACCAGCATTAGTCATGACGGAAGATTCCTGGCTATTGGCAGCAATGACGGTCGAGTACATATAATAGATCTTCCCGCCAAACGGGAGATTCATAGATTAAACATTCATAAAGGTCCTGTACGCTCCATAGTATTCGATCAAAAATCCCGGTGGTTTATTTCCGGTGGCAGAGATGGTAATGTCAATATCCATGATCTCTATTCTGGCAGGCATGAGAAGAGACTTTCTTTTGGCTCCAAATTGAGAGAAGTGACACTATCTCCGGATGATAGATTTTTAGCAGCCTGCGGTCGCAAAAAAGAGATATATCTTTGGGAATTTCCCATTGGAAAATTACGTGCTAAACTTAAGGCCCATAAAAAATCAACTGTTGGCATAGCTTTCAGTCAGGGTGGTGATCAATTATTGTCTGTGGCAGAAGACAGGCAGATGATTGTCTGGGATATTAATCGTCTTGCCGTGTTGAGAAAAGTCAGTATTGAAGCAAGAACTATGAATGGTTCCGGTTTGGATATACAATCTTCAGTATGTAGTGTTGACCGTCGTATTGTAGGTATTGGTATAGAAGAGCATATATTGGCTAAAGGCGGCCGTTCAATGATATTTAAGCATAATCTGTCTATTTTCGACTGGAGCACGGGCACTGAAATTGTAACGTTAACGGGTAACAGGAGTGATCTGAACGTAATGATACTAAGTCCTGACAAGCAGTTTGCCATGACAGATCACTCCACGCTGCAGACATCGGCTATAGCCTTTTGGAGCCTGGAGAGTGGTGTTATTGTACACACTTATCCCTTAGACGGGGAGGTAACGGCCATGGCTGTCTCAGATGACGGACAATGGCTTGTTGCTGGTTATAGTGATGCTTCAAGGAAAACTATGTCATACGTCAATGTCTGGAAGCTGTCCGGAGTCTCAGGATATGAGAGATTTGCACAGGGAGAGAGTGTTCGTTCGGATAAGAGCGGTTTTGGCCCGACTATTAAAATTACAACTCCCAAAGAACCTCTTATAAGTATCGGTCAACGACGTAGATTAGCTGTACTTCAGTTTGACAGCCCTGGACTTGAAGCTGATATTGCAAAGACGGCTGCCTACTTGCTTGAAGGTAAACTTGGAAACAGTCCGCTGATAGAACTTGTAGAACGCAATCAAATTGCCCAGGTACTTGAAGAGTTGAAACTGCAGCAGACAGGTATTACAGTATCCAACGCTGCTGAGATTGGCCAGCAGCTTAATGCAGAACACATGTTACTGGGCAGTATTAATAAGCTGGGCAGCCTTCTTATAATCACAGTCAAACTTGTAAATGTTGAAACCGGACATATTGAGGGCGTCAGAGAGGTACAATGCTCCAATGCAACAATAGAGACAATATCAGATATGATTTCTGTGCTGGCTCCTATTATTGTAAAATATTAGGAGTTGAGCCTGCTAAAAAGAAAACAGGGAAGTCCAAAAGGACTTCCCTGTTATATCAAAGAGGGAATAAAGAGGAAAGTATATAAGAAAGATTTTGAAACTTGTTACAATCTATTAACTATACGACTGCAACATAGGTTCCGTTTACTCAAAGATCTCTTTTTTTCAATATTTTTATTCCTGCCCATGCAATAACACCACCGATTAGCGCTGTAATAAATTGCGGTAATGTCATGGCAGTTGCAATTGCTGGTGGCATCGTCTTACCAAAAATTATCGGAACAGTCCAACGGACAGCCAGCCATATCCAGACAGTCTTTAAAAGGGCGGCTGTTATTATTCCAGAAAATGTTTTAATCTTATCATTCTTTATCAGTGTTATTGAACGGAAAAATGCAAATGTGCAGATGAGAATTACATTGCCCATCATAATAAAAGGAAGCATAGGAGCCAGCAGTGGAGGAAGATGTCCACGGATAAGGGCTGCCACAGGCGTCAATATTCCAATAATGCATCCGGCCCGCCAACCAACCATGTCTACAGATAGAAATAAAATTGCATTAATTGCAGGACCTGTTATAAATTGTGTGAAACCCACTGTCTGTATCATAAGGGTTAAGGCAATTAACAGTCCTGTACGTGCAAGAAGTATTGATCTGTTTGTAAATGACATTGATTTTCCCATGTAATTGCTATTAGTTAATCTCCCGACCGAAATTTACAAGCTGGCCAGAAGATGAAAAAAATTACATATTCAGTTGAAGCCCCAAGTTAATGTTTCTACCCATAGCATCCCACCATTGTACAGCAGCAAGATGGTCACGATAAGAAGTATTCAATACATTATGGATATTCACGGCCAGTGTTGATTTAATTCCAAGATCCATAAAATGATGCAGATGAATACCAAAATTTAAATGAAACAATGTATAGGCATTAGATATCAGTTCATTCTCAGCTACTCTGTCCTGCCTGTCTGTGTAGACGGCATATCCTTTTAGCCACAATCTTTTACGCTCATCCTGTAATGTGATATTTAATTTCAGACGTATGGGAGGTGTCTGATATAGTGGTGTACTACCATTTCTGTCCTCTCCTTTAACAGAGGATGCCGAACATTTCAACTCAAATTGAGATATTGGATGCCATTGCATTGTAATTTCACCACCAGTCAACAGAGCATCGCCAATGTTGTCGTATTTGAAAGTATCTGCAGCGGCAGTTTGCGGTGCCATTACAATATAGTTTCTCACATTATTTCTAAAAAGCGCAACTTCGCCCTGTACTGTTGAGAGACGCCACCTGAATCCGGTATCCAAATTCAAACTTGTTTCGGATTGCAGATCAGGATTACCTTCTAAATATCCAACTTGAGCAGTACCCTTGAAAAATCGTTGCTGAAGTGTGGGGGCACTGAATGCGCGGCCAAGATGCATTAATAATCTGAAATTATCATTTATTTTATAGAGCAGGCCTATATTACCACAATAATCCGCATCGTTTTCACTTATATTTTGTGCTACTAACGTGCCTGCGGTAGCATCTGCTTTGCTTTTTGTTATATCATATCTCAGACCGCTGGTAATAGTCCATTTTTTCAAAGTTAATTCATCTTCAATGAAGCCGCCAATACCTATTCGCATAGCTTTGGGGCCGGGAGGTGAATAATCTGCAGGTGGGTTTTTTATTATCTGGCCATTACTATTATGAATTTCTGCATCTGCTGTACGGCTCGATTCGTCATTTTCCTGAAAACCATCCAATCCCATTACCATTAAATGAGATTCATTCCACATCACACGAATCTGTGTTTGAAAACCACTTGTAAGAGCATCTCTCTGAGCAGAAAGTTTATTATATACAAAATTCGGGCCCTTGGGAATGGCTGCAAGATCGGCCTCAAAATTACGCAGCCCTTTTTGAATGTACATTTTTATTTGGGCATTGACCAATTTTGAATATGGATCTGAGTATGTATAAGATGCTACAGCAAGAGATCTGTTATAGTGTTTAAACTTTGCTGACGTAGCAAAGGGATTTATGGGAACACCCACATCCTTGAATCGTTGTATCTGGCCATTAAACAGGAATTTATGATGCTTGTCAGGAGCATATAAATACTTCATATCAAGACTGTTGCCATTAAATGATGTATTATTCAGTCTACCTTGCGGCGTCTGCATATCTTCGGCCTTACGATGTTGATATCTAAGCAGGAATCCATTATGCGTGGAAGAACCGGAGATAGAAGCGGTTTGTGAGAATTGATTGTTCACAGATGAGAATCCCAGATGAAGCTGTGGATTCCATGACCAACTGCCCGGTGATGTCTGTGGTTTTGTGGAGATAATATTAATTACACCTCCAATTGCATCCGAGCCGAACTGCACAGATGCCGGGCCGCGTATTATCTCAATTCGCTGGACTTGATCAACATCTACCAGTGGCGCATGCTGGCCATAACCACGCAGTACATTCAAGCGTAGGCCATCGATTAATGTAAGTATCTGAGAAGAGGAGAGACCGCGTATCAACGGTTTCTCACTCCACGGTCCAGTTGAAATTCTATCAAGCCCCGGCTGAGCGCTCATTGCTTCACCCAAGGTAGTATGGCCGTGCATTTGAATGTCCTGCTTTTCAATTAGTTGTACAGGAATGCGTGCATTAAAAGTCTTTTGGACATAACGATTGGCTGTGATCGTCGTTGGTGGAGCGTAATAATTTTCACGGATCGTATCCCTTTTAACCGTCTGTGCGGAGAGTAGAGAGAGGGATAGAAGTGTGAGAGTAGAAATAAGCTGTGTTTTTATATTAATAGGCCGCTTCATTAGTGATTCTCCTCATTATCAATATTATCTATAAGCGTCACAATGAATGTACTACCCTGATCCGGTTGGCTGGAGATTTTTATCGTACCACTATAAAGTGCTGTGATTTTTTTTAAAATTGTCAATCCAAGACCGCTTCCAGTAATATTTCGGGTTTGAGCGTTCTTTATTCTGGTAAATTCTTGAAATAGAGTAGCCTGTTCCTCTGCGTTCATCCCAATACCGGTATCTTTTACCTTAATAGTAATAAGATTATCAACTTTGTCGAGATAGACATCTACAGACCCATTGTCTTTGTTATATTTAACAGCATTAGAAATTAAATTATTAAAGATAATTTCAATCTCTCCTGAATCACAATATAAGTCAATGGTCTTATCTGCATGCAATACGCATTGAATGCCACGTTCATCAGCCATTGGCTGCATTGTCTCAATAGAGCGGATTGCAATATCTCTGATATCACTTGTACACAGATCCTGCGTTTTACTGCCAGATTCAAGTCTGGTCAGATCTAGCAGATCTAGAATTAGTTTAATCATTCCACGGGTGCGGACAAGACAACGATCAATCATGGAATCATACGATTCAATATCGTCACCCATAGTTTTTGATTTCATGAGGTTCAGGTAGCCTTCAACAGCATTTATCGGAGATTTAAGCTCGTGACCAAGTACTGAAATAAATTGAAAACGCACCTGGTGGCGTTCTCTGGCTAATTTTTTTAACTGTCTGGCGACTATCAAATTTTGGACAGCCTTTGATACTGTTGACCTGAGCTCTTCAGGATTAAAGGGTTTTGCCAGAAAATCAAAAGCTCCGTTTTTAACTGCCGCTACTGCTGTTTCAAGTGATGCATAAGCTGTAATCATAATTGTGACCATCTCGCTCTCTTCAGCCGTGAGCTGGTCCAGTATTTCAAGACCTGTAATATCAGGTAATTTATAATCTAAAAGCAATAAATCCGGTTGATTGCTCTTAAGTTTGGCAAGTGCCTCAGAACCGTCGGCTGCAAGATCTACCTCAAAATTTATTTGCTGATCTACATCCGGAATTGTTAAAACTGTTTTAGACAATACCCTGGCAATAGATTTGCGCATGCCCGCTTCATCATCAACAACCAATGTGCGTACAGTTATCATACTGCTACCCCTTGATGAGTCTCTGAACTTCTTTGAGTAATTGTTCAAAGCGAATAGGTTTGGAGAGGAAGACATCTGCTTTAACCCATGTACGCTCTTCATCTGTAGATGCATCAAATTTTAAACTGGTTTCAGAATTAACACCGCTTACAATTATGACAGGTACATTGGCATACTTTTTCTTAATATGGAAGGCAAGTGCAAAGCCTCCATCCTGATGTTCCATCATCAGATCAAGAATAGCCAGATCAGGACAGGTGTCCTCCAGGATCTTTTCAGCCGCCTTCTGCCCCTCTGCTGTAATGATATTATATCCTTCAGCAGATAGTTGAATATCCAGTTGATTTAAAAAATCAAAATCGTCGTCAACCAGTAGAATGGTCTCATTGGCTACGTCGCTCATTTGCGTTCCTCTTGATTATTTTGTACTCCGCCTTTGGCCTCAGCATTCTTCCTTGGCAGTGTAACGGTAAATGTGGTCCCGGTTGCACCCTTTGCGGGATTATGATTGCTCTGAACACGGATATCTCCACGATGCATTTTTACGATACCGTAGATAATTGCAAGTCCCAGACCTGTACCTTCACCTGCAGACTTGGTTGTATAAAACGGTTCAAATATTTTTCTCTGTACTTTTGGTGGAATGCCGCTCCCCGAATCAGATACTTTCATAATGATATTTTCGCCTTCATCGGATAATTTAATATCCAGGCTACCCTGATCTTTCATTGCTGCTACAGCGTTAGATACAAGATTTGTAAGAACCTGCAATAGTTGGTCACGGTCCATGGAGACCATTGAATCTTGCATGTTATTTTCAATATTAACTTGAACGGTGATTGGAATCGGCTGAACTTTAACAAAATCACAAACAACTTTATATAGATCAAGCTGCTGCCTGTTTACTTTATTCTGTCGGGCGAATTGCAATAAACCAGATACAATTTTTTTTGCTCTGTCTGCATGGTCCACAATCATATGCGCATCTTCTGCCATATCAGAATCTTCTGCCAGTTCATCTTTAATCAGGTGTGCATACATTAATACTACACCAAGTGGATTATTAATTTCATGGGCAATACCCGCAGCTAGCTGGCCCATAGAAGCCAGTTTTTCCGATTGAATTAAAGCAGCTCTTGTATCAGCCAATTCATGGTGACTGTCATTCAGTTCCTGAATAGTCAGGTGAAGCTGTTCAATTGTATGGGGCAGACACATCTCTGATTCTGCCAGGCCTTTATGAATTGCAATGGCGTGGTCACGGCATGACTCATAACCGCAGGCACCACAATTTAATTCATCAGCAGGCAGAAATTTACCTATATGTGCCATGATATCACGAATTGTTTCTTCTTCAGGATGACTGAGACGCTGATCAAAGGCAATAAACTTCCGTGAAAGGTCAATATTCCGGAATTGCCCGATTGATTTTCGCCATGCTCCCAGATTTCGTAAAGGGGTTACTTCGCGTACATGACGGCTAATTCGTGCACGCCTTTTATATAGCGGGGCAGATGTTGTCATGCCGGCACCCATTATACAGCCGTCACAGCATAGAACTTCAAGAAAACGTGAATCCAGAGAGCGTGCTCCAAATTCATTAATGGCATCAATAAACTGTGTCTTGCCTGAGGCGGAAACAACCTCTCCTGTAATCAAATCCTCTTCAATATTTGCCGCCTGCAACATTCCACGCATAATAGGGAAGAGATTGCCCGAACCGGCAAAAGGTGGATCAAAATCCGATTCACCGACATCGTGTGCATTGATTTTATTTTGATCAAACATCTGTCTGAGCATGTCAAATGTTAATACTTCATCAACTTCACCGGACATTTCATCAGAATAAGCCTCAACCATTTTAGATATGCAAGGCCCGATAAAGATGATTTTTACAGACTCACCGTGTATCTGCTTTAAAACACGGGACATAGCAATCATTGGACTGACTACAGGTGCCAGCAGATGTATGAGATCTGGTTGATAACGTTTCACGTATCCAAAAACAGCCGGACATGATGTGGCAATAAAACGTTCATCCGTTTCAGTTAAAAGACGGCTCATCTCTTTTGCTACAAGATCAGCACCAAAACCAACCTCTGTAACCCAGTCAAAACCCAACGCCCTTATCCGGCTAATCAGTTCATGATAATCAATATCTGCATATTCAGCTGCAAAAGAGGGCGCTATCATGGCCGCTGTCTTATGCGGGCCATCCAGAAGAGTTTTTACATTATCAATAGAAGACAAAACTTTCTTGGCCTTCTGGCTACACACTTTAACACAGTTCCCACAACCTATACAACGCTCTGCAACAACCTCAGCTTGACCTTCACTGATGCGAATAGCTTTGGCCGGACATTCGCGAACACATGTATAACAGACGCGGCATCGTGCTTTAAGCGTAATGATAACAGGATTATTTTTGTTCCTTGTCATCTGCAATACTCTTATTTCATTACATCGCGTTTATGATAATGTGTATGAAGCAGCTCATGGGCCTTGTGAGAATTGGGTGCTTCAAAGAACTCTTCATATAGGCGATTAACATATTCATTATGATGACTCAAACGATTTGAAGCATCACGATCTATTTGATAAAGGCCCTTCATTCTGGATTTAATAGCGTCAAGGTCTTTGCCAATAGGTTGGCCGCCACCATTGATACAGCCGCCGGGGCAGGTCATTATCTCAATAAAATGAATGTCGTCACGACCATTTTTTATCTGTTCCATCAAATTACGGGCATTGGCCAAGCCACTGGCAGCTGCTACACCTATTTCCAGATCACCAATTTTAACATGAGCCTCTTTGATACCATCCAGGCCGCGAATGGCCGTTATCTGAGGATCATCCATTTCTTTGCCGGTAATAAGAAAGTGTGCAGAACGTAAAGCAGCTTCCATGACACCACCGGATACACCGAAAAGTTTACCAGCTGATGAGCGTTCACCAAAGGGTGTATCAGGGCCTTCAGGCTCCATATCATTTAAGTCAAGTCCACGCATTTTGATAATGCGTGCAAGTTCACGTGTTGTGAGAACCGCATTGATATCAGGAATATTGTTGTTGCTCATCTCCGGGCGTTCAGCCTCAAATTTTTTAGCTGTACAAGGCATTAAGGAGACAGAGAAAATTTTCTTGGGATCAAGATTCTCTCTTTCAGCATAATAGCTCTTGACAACTGCGCCCATCATCTGTTGAGGAGATTTGCATGTAGAAAGATTGTCCATCATCTCCGGATAGAACTCTTCGACAAATTTTATCCATCCCGGTGAGCAAGATGTCATCATTGGCAATTTACCGCCATTTTTAATGCGACTGACAAGCTCACTACCCTCTTCCATGATGGTTAAGTCGGCTGCAAAAGATGTGTCGAAAACCCTGTCAAAACCAATGCGCCTCAGAGCCGATGTCATAATGCCCATAACATCTTTGCCCGGTTTAATGTTGAATTCTTCACCAATTGAAACAGATATGGCAGGAGCATGCTGAACAACAACCAATTTATCGGGATCATTTAGAGCATCAAGAACGCGTTTTATATCAGATTTCTCTCTTAATGCTCCGGTGGGGCATACATTAATACACTGGCCGCAGTAGATACAGCTGGAGACATTAAGACCCTCATTAAATGCCGGCCCTATAGTAGCTTCAGAACCCCTGTTAATAAAATCAATAGCAGAGACACCTTGAATCTCCTCGCAAATGCGTACACATTTGCCACAGAGAATACACTTGGCCGGATCACGTATTATTGATGGGCTGGAAGAATCGATATTGTAATTATCTTTTACACCGGAATAACGACGTTGCCTGATTCCAAATTCCTCAGAGAGACTTTGGAGGTCACAATTGCCGTTACGCACACAGAATAGACAATCATCAGGATGATTGGCTAAAAGTAGTTCTATAATTGTCTTTCGCGCTTGAAGTGCCTTGGGGGAGTGAGTTAGTATTTTCATATCTTTGGAAACCGGGAAGGCGCAGGATGGTATTAATCCATCCATACCTTCTACTTCTACCACACACATACGGCAGGCGCCGGTGGGGAAGAGATCTTCCAAATGGCAGAGTGTTGGTACTTTTATACCTTCACGTTTCAGTACCTGCAGAATTGTCTCTCCTGCTTTAGCCTGAATATTTCTATTATTAATCTGGATGGTAAACACGGTGCCACCTCTCCTTAATTGACGTTAACGGCATTGAACTTACATACATCGGCACATGCTCCACAGCCGATACACTTATCCGCAATGATGAAATGTGGTGTCTTGGGATTACCCAGTATTGCATCGACCGGACATTTTTTAGAGCAGAGAGTACAACCGATACACTTATCTGCATCAATTTCATATGTCAGTAAATCACGGCAGACACCAGCCGGACATCTTCGTTCATAGATATGTGCCTCATACTCATCACGGAAATAGTGCAGAGTTGCCAGTACAGGATTGGGAGCTGTTTTTCCCAGACCACAGAGAGACGTGTCTTTAATTACATTGCCCAGACGATTGAGATACATTATACCCTGGAAACGTTCAAGTGCATCTATACCTTCTTCAGATTTTCTTGACTTGGTTATACGTTCCAGAATTTCAAGCATGCGGCGTGTACCCTCACGGCAGGGAATACATTTGCCGCATGATTCACGCTGTATAAAGTCCATAAAGAATTTGGCCACATCAACCATACATGTACGTTCATCCATGACAACCAGGCCGCCGGATCCCATCATTGCGCCAACTTTAATGAGAGACTCATAATCAATCTGAATGTCCAGGTGTTGTTCCGGTATACATCCTCCTGAAGGCCCGCCTATCTGAACAGCTTTGTAGGCATTACCGTCCGGTATACCTCCGCCAATTTTAAAGACAATATCACGAAGCGTAGTACCCATGGCAACTTCAACCAAACCGGTATTCGTAATTTTACCTGACAGAGCAAAAACTTTTGTACCCTTGGATGTCTCTGTGCCAACCGAAGAAAACCATTCTTCACCGTTGACCAGCAGAGCGGGCAGGTTTGCAATGGTCTCAACATTATTAATGATGGTCGGTTTGCCAAAGAGGCCGCTGACAGCGGGGAATGGGGGCCTTGGCCGCGGCATTCCGCGTTTACCTTCAATAGAGTGAATGAGTGCCGTCTCTTCACCACAGACAAAGGCACCTGCTCCTTTTTTGATAATGATATCAAGATCAAAGCCACTATCAAGAATGTTATCACCTAAAAGGCCCATACCTCTGGCCTGGATAATTGCCTCTTTCAGACGTTCAATAGCCAACGGATACTCTGCACGTATGTATATATATGCTTTAGTGGCACCAATTCCATATGCGGCAATTGCCAGACCTTCAAGCAATCTATGTGGATCTCCTTCAATAACCGCTCTGTCCATAAATGCACCCGGATCTCCTTCATCTGCGTTACAGATGAAATATTTTTGATCGGATTCGGTATTGAGTGCAAATTTCCATTTTTTACCTGTCAGAAATCCACCGCCACCACGTCCGCGGAGGCCGGATTTTTCCACCATATCACAAAGTTCTGCAGGAGTATACCTACGTACTGTTTTAGCTAACGCTTGATACCCGCCGTGAGCAATATATTCCTCAAATGAAGCAGGATTGATAATTCCACAATTGGCCAACACCCATCTGGTCTGGGGGGCGAAGAAAGGATGTTTGTCAATGGAGACCACACCTTCCCACTCTTTCAGTCCCTTTGGAGGGAATTGGCAGATAGCCTGATCTGTGTCGATTTTATTTTTGAATACATTATCAAGAAGATTGTCAATTTTATCTTCTTTTATCCGGGAAAAAGAGATTCGCGGCCTGCCGGGAAGCTGTACATCAACAATCGGTTCTTCTACACAAAGGCCTATACATCCGACTTCCATTACATCGGCATCTATATTATGTACATCAAGGTAGGTGTGAATTTTTTTTAAAGTCTTTTTAGCACCTGCGCCCAGTCCACATGTACCCGTACCAATGAAAATTGCAGGCTTGTCAACTTTTTCACGTCTGATCTGAGAGTAATTCTCTGAAAGTTCCTGCTGTTGGCCGATCTCCAGCTTATCATATAATACAGCTTCAAGAGAGGCATCTTCAGGCAGAAAGGACATGCTATTATTTGTATTTTTATTTGGCATCTGCTTGTACCTCTTCATCAACGCGGTAAGAATTTATAATATTATTTACATCTTCCGGCAGAACACCTGCATGAAATTCGCCGTTCACTGAAATAACAGGTGCCAAACCACATGCCCCGATACAGGCAACTACTTCAAGACTGAATTGCCCGTCACGTGTTGTTTGTCCGGCTTCAATATCCAGTTCTCTTTCAAGGGCATCCAGAACTGCTGCGGAACCTTTAACATGACATGCAGTGCCTCTACAGATTTGTACATGCTGTGCTCCCAGGGGAGAGAACCTAAATTGATTATAAAAAGTTGCAACACCATAAATTTTGGAGGTTGGCAGGTTGAGTATCTCCCCAATTGCGGCAACCGACTCACGAGATAGAAAACCCTTGGCTTCCTGCACTTCCTGCAAAATAGGGATTAGTGCATCCCTGCGTGCATTCCTGTGCTTATCCAGGATAGTATCAAGTATCGTATCCATTAGATCCGTCCTCTTTATTTCTATTAAGTATTATTTTTTTTTGAGTAGTATGCAACTTTTTCTACAGCAAGAATCATATCTCTGTTTTCAACATAGATTTGCGGGGGCAGTTCCAGACGTGTCGGAGCATAGTTTAAAATGCCTGTAATGCCGGAATTGACCATTAAAGTTGCAACGTCCTGTGCAATGCGCTGGGGGACAGCCAGAATTCCGACAGAAATATTTTGAGTCTCAATAATATCTTTCGCTTGGTCTGTTCTGTAACATCTGATGCCATGAAGAACTCTATTGACTTTATCAGGATCTGTATCAAAGGCTGCTTTTATTTTCAAGCGTGGCTGGCGGGTATTGAAGTATCCCATGACAGAACGTCCCAAATGACCAAGACCAAATATAGCAACGCCTTGATCTCCGGGTGTATCAATATAGTCACAGATTGATTTCAACAGTGCTTCGACATCATAACCGTGAACAGGTGAGCCGGAATATCCGGTAACCATAAGGTCACGCCTTATCTGCGCAGATGTTACATCAGTCAGCCTGGATAGTTGGTGGGAAAAGATTTTTGATTGATTTTCAGTTAGCAGATTACCGAGTATACGACGATAAAGAATCAGTCGCTCAATTGATTTTTCAGAGATCTTTTTCATAGCTGTCCTTTACAAAACAGAAAAAGTAATTATCAATAATTACACTGTGAAAACAATCACAGGGGAATATAACGTACATTTTCAGGCATGTCAAGTTTTTTTCTTAATTTTATCGTATTTTTTTTCACAGTGCATGTCTTCCTGAACTTGTTTCAGGATCTCGTAGTCTGATTTTTTAAAGAAAGAACATTGGCACACGGATGACACTGAAAGAACGGATAGATACGGATTAAAGAAAGAAGGTAAAACAGACGATAGATAGTCACTCGCACAAATAGGTTTTTTCACCGGCACAGTCTGGCTCCCCCTTTTGGGGCTCTTCCGGCAATTGTGTGAAACTAGTATTTACAAAATCCGGAAGAGAAAAAGATATAGGAATTGGCAACGAACAAGACGAACAAAACGAACAAGAGTGAAAAAGATAAGGGAATTAAAAAAAAAGATGAAAAAAATGTATAGCGTATGATATTTTTGTATTAATTTTAAGTAAAGTATTTTAATTTTATTATTGTGTTTTTTGTTGTTCGTCTTGTTCGTTTTGTTAGTTGCAAAATTTTTGTTCTTGAGGGTAAATTACACACAGTTGCCAGAAGATCTCCTTTTTGAAGGGGGCTGGGAGAACTTAAAATAAACAAGTTCCAGCAACAAAAAAAATATTCCAGTATTTAAATACTAATCTAGTCACATGCAATAGAATAAGCGTACACAAATAATACTGAATAAAGCTAAATGTTGTTTGATTGAAAAATTAAGTACGGATTAAAAAAGAATAGGTAGTATATAGGGGGGGGTAAAATTGAAAAAACATAGCCCGACTCAAATGAGTCGAGCTATGTTTTTAGCTAAATCATAGTTAGATCTTTGAAACGTTGGCGGCCTGTAAACCTTTGGGGCCTTCTTCAATCTCAAATTCTACTTTGTCGCCTTCGTCCAATGTTTTGAAGCCTTCACTCTTGATGGCTCTATAATGAACAAAAACATCGTCACCTTCGTCACGGGAGATAAAACCAAAACCCTTGGAGGCATTAAACCATTTTACTGTACCAGTTTCCATTGACTTTCCTCTTTCTAAAAAAAATATTTATTTTGATGTATGCCGATTTGTTAGTCAGTTCCAAACAAAAAAAATCGCTCAGCAAAACTAATTATTTAGTTTTCCCTGACGATTTGAAATATTTGGCACATTGTAAAGATAATTTTTTCACCTAAAACAGAATAACCCGACTGATAGCACACTATCACTAACGGGTATAACATACAATATAAAAATTGGAAATGCAATACAAAATATCAATTTATTTAAAAATAATCGATAAATCTGAAGAAAATGTATTTTATTTTATGAATTTACCTGGATTTTGTGCCTGATGATAGTATGTGATAGGTGTTTTTCGATATTTATCTTTAGCAGATTATTGGAAAGACTACCCCAAACAATTTATCGTTTAGGCCTAAGTAGTACTTTTACTAAGAGTTTTTTATAATTTGAATTACTTTATTTCATAACATAAACTTTTAGTTTTAGTTTAATGAGTCTAAATAAGTATTTTTTTACTTGCAATCACAACAACGAATCTTTATCATATTATGATATTTTATTTCCAAGTGAATATTTTATTGATTTTTTGCCTTGAATTTTAATTTACATAAACTATTTTTCTCTGTCACATTTGTAACTTGTATTTATTTTACTAAAACTGTAGTTAATTTAAAATTATATATAATTAATTGAATGCAGGTTTATCATGATTAGTCTCTCCCCGGCGTCTGTTTTGCTATTTTATTTTCCTCCATATCCTTGGTGCGGAAACATACCTACTTATTTTTTCTTACTACCAAATTTGAATTCTTATTCTTGTTTACAATATGAAAAATAAATTCATTTGCGACATGAATCCAATTGATATTGGAGCCTCAATATGAATAAAAAAAACATTAATGCATTGACGTGGCAAAATTGTATTGCTAAAACAACAGTTGATAGTGAAGCCGGGTGCACTATCCGGGAGCATTCAATCCGTACAGCAGAAGTAGCCCGTGCATTAATAAATATGTTGCCAAAATCTATACAAAATGAATTAAGTGGAAATGTTGTCAGGTTAGCAGCCATTCATGATGTTGGTAAAATATCACCGGGATTTCAAAAAAGAATTTTGAGCGGCATCGACGATCCAAAATACCAGGCAATGGCACAAAAAATTGGCACTGGATACGAGACTGATCATGCCAGAACCGGGGCTGCGGCTCTGGAGGCCTATTTCGGCAATAGATTTGGGCCATCGGATATGGCGCAGATTATCGCAATTCATCACGGAAGCATTAGAAAACCAATTCCGCCTGATGATTCCGGTTCAATTTTTGGCGGGAAATCATGGGCTAAAGAACGAGCGGAATTCTTAAATGAAATCTTTAAAAAGTATGGTGTACTGGAAAACAGAAAATTAGATTCTGCACAGAGAAATTTACTTTCAGGTTTAATTACTGCAGCAGACTGGATTGCCTCTGATGAACAATTTTTCCAGGATACAAGCAATTCAATAGAACACCAAGCCCAGGAAGCCATTAAAGCATGCGGATTTTTTAAACCTGTTTTTACGCCGAATCTTTCTTTTAAAGAAATTTTTGATAACAGGCCATATACACTTCAACAACAATTTATTAATTCAGTTGAAAAGCCCGGATTATATGTCCTCGAAGCACCCATGGGTACCGGTAAAACAGAGGCCGCCCTTTATGCCGCATACAAACTCATTGCCAACGGATATCATCATGGATTGTTTTTTGGACTTCCAACCCGTTTGACCAGTAATAAAATACATGAGAGAGTGGAGCCGTTTCTCAAAACTGTGTGCGGTAGTCACGATGAAGTAAAGCTTGCCCACGGCACAGCTTGGTTAGAAGCATTCAAGAACGGCGGTGAAGATTTTTCATCTGGCTCGTCCTGGTTTAATCCGCGAAAAAGATCTTTGCTTTATCCATTTACCGTGGGCACCATTGATCAGGCTTTGCTTAGCATTCTGCGCGTAAAGCATTTCTTTTTACGTTCTTTTGGGTTGGCCGGCAAGGTTATTATTCTGGATGAAGTCCACAGTTATGATATGTACACAGGCAGCCTGATGGAAACGATGATACATGACCTGATTGATCTTAAATGTACTGTTATTATTTTATCTGCTACCCTGACCGGAGAACGCCGGGAAAGATTATTCAGCGCGCAAAGGGAGACCAGCACTGAAAGTGC
The DNA here is from genome assembly GCA_023139105.1 of bacterium. Classification (GTDB taxonomy): domain Bacteria; phylum Zhuqueibacterota; class QNDG01; order QNDG01; family JAGLOF01; genus JAGLOF01. The sequence continues at coordinate 3,882 of JAGLOF010000123.1, read as the reverse complement.
TTACCCGTTGATTACCGGAGAAGTTGAGGGTAAACGAATTGTACTCCAAGGCGAGTGGAATACTAACTGTCAATACAAAATCAATTTGCAGGATTGGGAGCCTGAAACAGTTGCGAAGACAGCCGTTCAAAGAGCTGCACAGGGAGAATGTGTACTTTGTATCGCCAATACGGTGGCAAAAGCGCAGGCATGGTTTGAGGCCGTTAAAGCGGGATGTTGTGGAAATGATTTTAAAGTTGGTCTTTTACATTCAAAATTTCCTGGATTCAAGCGGGCAGAATTAGAGAAAGAGTGGATCGATATTCTCAGTAAAAACGGGGAAAGGCCTGATGGCTGTATTCTAATTTCAACGCAGGTTGTAGAGCAGAGCGTTGATATTGATGCTGACTTTTTAATTACTGAACTGGCGCCCACGGATATGCTTCTGCAGCGTATGGGCCGCCAATGGCGGCATGACATTTCAGATAGAAAATGTTCAAGACCTGAAACCGTAATAATTACCGGAAATCCGTTAGAAAAGGAAACAAAGGAAGCAGTTATTACAGCTTTGGGCAAGTCTAATTGCCTGGTTTATGACCCATATGTATTATGGAAGACGTATATGGTTTGGCGGGAATTAAATGTAGTCAATTTGCCTAATAATATCAGACTTCTTTTAGAGACAACGTACAGACAGGATGCTGGAAGTGAAAAGGATTGTATCAATGAGTTAGTCAAACATCATGAAAAAATTTGTGAAAAGTTGAAAAAAATTGCAGAAGCAAGTAAAGCAAAATATACATCTCTGCCCGATAAAGATGACCGTGAAGGTGTAGCCACCCGGTATAGTGATTTGCCGAGCATGCAGGTTCTTCTCGTTAAAAATATTGAAAGCTCTGGTAATCAGGCTAAACTTCATTTAATGAATGATGTGATTGTTAAAGTTGATAGATATATAAAAAATTTGAAAGTTACAGCGGCTTTGCATGAAAATTTGATTACAATTGCTACATATCTACTACGAGGCTTTGACACCAAAACACCCGATTATCTACAGAAACATTTTTATGAAAAGACAGCTGTGCTTTTATGGGATGAATGTAATGGTTGTCTGTCTTTGAATGGCAGATCAACTGGATTAATATATAAACCTGAGCTGGGGTTGTATAGCGACAAGAAATATTCACCTCATAAAGACAAACATTATCTATCGGATGAAGAACTTGACGATTTCGATGTATTTGATACCACGCGTTTTGATTGGTAATAAAGGAGATATTTATCATGAATTTAGTGAATGATCCCTGGATACCGGTAATTTACAAGGACCAGAATAATAAGTTGGTCAGTCTTGATACACTTTTTAAGGAGGCTGAGGAAATAGGTGATTTAGTAGCGACACCTCCTCAGCGCATTGCTTTGATGAGGCTTTTAATATGCATTACTCAGGCGGCTTTAGATGGCCCGGAAGATGAGGAAAATTGGTTTTATTGCAATGATAAAATGATACCGGAAGCACTTGCATATCTTTCTGAGTGGGAGGATAGGTTCGATTTGTATGGGGATAGAGCATTTTTGCAGGCACAGGGTCTTAGTGAAAAAAATAATTCTACTTGTGACAAATTGGATTTTAGATTGGCATCAGGCAACAATCAAAAATTGATGGATCATCAGGCGAATCCAGATGGGAGGGAATGGCCGGATGCATGGCTGGCGTTAATGTTGATGACATACCAATGTTTTTCGCCTTGTGGTATAATTGGTGGTAATGAATGGTGCGGGTATAAGACTTCAACGACAAGTGTACATTCACCTGCAATAGTAGAATCGGCTTTGCACACATTGGTGCGTGGTGAGAATCTACTTGCATCAATACACAGTAATTTGTTGACTAAGGAGCAGATTTTAGCTGTTCCCAATATGAAATGGGGCAAACCATCATGGACAATTACAATTGATTCGCTAGAAATTATTAAAAATGGTGATCAGGTAAATACATACTTGGGTCGCTTGGTCCCCCTTAGCAGGGCTATAAAATTGAAGGAAAATTCTTTATTTTTTACTTTAGCAAATGGATTAAGCTATCCTAAGATACCTGAAGGAAGGGAAACAACAGCCTCAGTTATTATGAAAAGGAGAAATAATAATGAGGAGGAAGGATATGTTAGTATCGATTTAAATAAACATGCCTGGCGTCAGCTTGGATCTTTATTGAGCATTAATCGTGATAGTGTAGTTGGCGGTGCTATAGCCTTACAACATCTGCAGCATATAAAAAAGAAAAAATTGGATATCTGGACTGGTGGATTGGCTGCCTCGGGTAATGGGAAAATATTGGATGCTGTAGAATGGCTTTTTCAACTGGATACGAAATTATTAGAGGATAGGATTTTAGAGCAATATAAGTCAGGTGTCAATTTAGCACAGACAGGTCAATATCTACTCAGTAATGCAGTAAGTGATTATTGTAAAAACATGAAAATGAATAACGTTTTATCCCTAAAAGCAAGGAATTGTTTTTGGTCAACTCTTGATAGTAAGTACAATGTTTTAATTGATAATGCAAATTCTGAAGATACAAAGAATGAAAAGTGGTATAAAGTTATAAGAAATACAATGATTGAAGCCTACAAATTTGCCTGCCCCCACACAACACCAAGACAGATTCAGGCATTTTCAATTGGGCGAAGAAGGTTAAATCTCAAAAAGCCACAGGAGTAGTTTTTAAATAATGTGCAAAGGATAAAAAAAAGGAGATCTGCTTATGAGCAGCATTACGCCATTTTTTGAGTTTCTGAATAAGCGAAAGGATGACCGTGGGTTGATGGCTGACCTGCGCCATGGTTTCAGCAAGGGCACAGAATACCGGGCCTGGCCGCACATTGCCAAGTGGGGTTGTGATTTAGAAAATGAAAAGTCACGCCTGATTTGGTTAACTGTTGCAGCCGGATTTGCCACGCATAAACAAACTGTAGCGTGTGAGAATATGGGTCACACCATGCGCCGGCTGGCTCTTGACGGGCAGGGCGAAAGTGTGGAAAAAGCTTTGAAAACATTTGATGCCAGGTTCCGGCGGTTGTTAACCTGTTCATCTGCAAAAGAGGTTTGTGATCGGCTGACAGGTGTAATTAAAGCGGCAGAGCGAAAAAATGTACCGGTGAATTATGAAAAATTATTTTGGGATTTAATGTGCTGGGACAATCCCGAAAAAGAAATAAAGATAAAATGGGCCGCACAGTACTGGGGTGCAGGCGAAAAACCGGAACAGGAGGGTGAAGAAAATGTTTCTGACACAGATACGCATTGATAAAACAGAAGCAGCCAGAGTTAAACTTTGGGACCGCTACGGTTGGCACAGGGCCTTATGGCACGCTTTCCCGGAAAAAGAGGATAAAGAGGATCGTTTCCTTTTCAGAGTTGATGATTTCAGAACTTATTTTCAGACATTATTGCTTTCTGAAATTAATATTGTTGATCAACCCTGGGGTGGAAAAGGTAATTGGCAGACCAAAGAATTTAGTGATGATTTTTTAAATCATTCTACTTATAGATTCCAGTTGAAGGCAAATCCAACCATGAAGAAGACATTTCCTGAAGGCAAAAAACGAATCGGACTTTATAAAGAAGAATTGCTGCGGGACTGGATGAGCCGGAAAGCGAAAAACAATGGTTTTACTTTGGATGAGAGCACGTTGATAGTGGGTGCGCCTATGGATGAAACATTCAGGAAAGGAAACAAAACAGGTAAACTGGTCAGCGTTGATTTTAAAGGCAGTTTAACAGTCGAAAATCAAGTTGAATTCATACATGCTTTCAAAAATGGTATTGGAACAGCAAAAGCATTCGGGTTTGGAATGCTGATGCTTCAGCCGATAAAATAAAATTATAGATATAAAGGAGCTA
>JAGLOF010000122.1 GCA_023139105.1 bacterium | reverse complement strand
AAAGACAGATAATAGTAAGTGCAATTAAAAATAAGATGAATATTATAAATGGTCTTCCGGAATATTTCTCCGAAGATGATGAATTTGTTCAAAAAGCAAATGAATATGGTGTACGAATTTATGATATCAGGAAAGCTCCACCAAGAAATAAGCTCCATATATTCTCAGGGCATATTTTAGAAATCAGAACCCCGGTAATACTTGTAGCAGGAACTGATTGTGCTGTAGGGAAAAGAACGACTGCCCGATTACTTGTTGAATCTTTGAAAAAACAAGGTCTAAAAACAATTTTTGTAACAACCGGACAAACAGGATTACTTCAAGGTGCAAAATATGGTATTGCTTTGGATGTTTTAGCTTCGGGCTATGCAACAGGAGAAGTTGAAAATGCAATTGTGAATGCCGTTGCTACGGAACAGCCTGATATAATTATAGTCGAAGGGCAGGGTGCTTTGAGTCATCCTGCATTTACATCTTCAAATGCAATTCTTAAAGGAGCATTGCCTGATGCTATAATTCTTCAACATCCACCCAAAAGAAAGAATCATTGTGATTATCCTAAGCTGCCAATGCCAACATTAGAAAGTGAAATTAAGCTTAATGAACTATTGTCAAAATCAAAAGTAATTGCCATTACACTTAATCATGAAGATATGACAGACCATGAACTTGAAAATACAATAGTAGAGTATGAAAGAAAATATAAATTACCAACAACTGATACTTTGAAACATGGCACCGATAAATTAGTTAAAAAAATATTTGATGTATTTCCAAAACTTCAAAAATAGGCACAGCATTATATGATTACTCCGAGAATAGAAATAAACCTTGATAAAATTGCACATAATGCAAGAATTTTGAAAAATCTGTATAGTTCAAAAGGAATCGGTATTATGTGTAGCACAAAAGTAGTTTGTGGAGATTCTAAAATAGCTAAAGTTTTAATAGATAGCGGAATAAAAACACTTGCCGATTCAAGAATATCTAATATTATAAAAATATATAATGCCAAAATAAATGCACAATTAGTTTTACTAAGAACGCCCCTCATTAGTCAAGCTGAATTAGTAGTAAAGTATGCAGACATTAGTCTTAATTCAGAAATATCTGTAATCAAAAAACTATCAAAATTTGCCCAAAAATATAATAGCATACATAAAATTATATTGATGGTTGAACTTGGCGATTTAAGAGAGGGGATAATGCCATCGGATTTAGAAGATACAATTGAAGAAGTAATTGCAATGCAAGGAATTGAAATCACAGGTATTGGAACAAATTTAACTTGTTTTAGTGGAATCGAGCCTGATGACGAAAAAATGGAACAATTATCTTTAATTGTTAAAAATATCCGAGAAAAGTTTAACCTTACATTAGAAGTTGTCTCTGGTGGAAATTCAGCTAATTATAACTGGTTTATATCCACTAAGGATGTTGGGGAAATCAATAATGTACGACTAGGTGAATCTGTGTTCATGGGTTGTGAAGCGCTTTATAGTAAACCTATACCAGAGTTATTTACAGATGCATTTACACTAATTACAGAGGTTATCGAATCAAAAATAAAACCATCCGTACCTTATGGAACAATTCATAAAGATGCATTTGGAAATATTCCAAAATTTAATAATCGAGGTTTAATAAGAAGAGCAATATTAGGTGTTGGATTACAAGATGTTTTAGTCTCGGGATTGACTCCTATGTTAGATATTGAAATTCTTGGGGCAACCAGTGATCATGTCATCATTGATTGTAAAAATACAGAATTAAAGGTTGGAAATGAAGTCAAATTTAACCTCAATTATGGAGCACTACTCGCAGCAATGACTTCTTCTTATGTAACCAAGCTATATGTATAGACTATAAAAGCAATATGTACAAAAAAATAACTATTTCACCTTAACATAATAAATATTTACTATCGGAAGTTAATTCTAATCGGTTAATGCACTTTGCAAATCTAACAATTCAGGTATTCTCTTCATTACACGTTCATACTCATCTTTTAATTCAGAATACCTGTGCTCAACTTCAATAGATATTTCAGATGGAGCCACTGTCTCCAATAAAGTTGCTTGTTGGCTGAGAGCATTGGCACCTATATTAGCTGCTGCCGACTTCATGCTATGTGCATATCTGTTAATTTCTTTATAATCATTTTCATGCAATGCCTTCTCAAGATCTTCCATACGCTGAGGCATATGATCATAGAAAATTTTCATGGTTTTTAAGAATAAATCCATATCACCGGCCAGACGATGTAAAACAGCCTGACTGTCAATCACTTCTGATGAAGATTGAATGTTATCGAATTTTGAATCTGTAATTTCATAAATCCCGATCTTTTTTTCTTTTAAATGTCTTTTTATGACTTGATAAAACAAACTACTGTCTATTGGTTTAGACACATAATCATTCATACCTACTTCCAAACATTTCCGTCTGTCTTTTTCCAGTGCATGTGCGGTGAGTGCAATTATCGGAATTTCAATATCGATTCCCTTAACTTTTCCATTCCTAATTAAATATGTTGCCTGTAAACCATTCATTACCGGCATCTGTACATCCATTATAATAAGATCAAAGGACAATCTGCTTAAAAGATCCAAAGCAATTTGGCCATTGTCTGCAGTGGTAACACGACAACCCCACTTTTCAAGGAAACGCACAACAACCTCACGGCTCACAGGTTCATCTTCTACAACCAGAATACTGGCATCAAATGTCATGTCGAATGAATGTGATCCCTTAGAAAAGCGTCGTTTGGTATTTGGTATATCGGATATTTTATCTGAAATTTCTTTCATTGGAATGTAAAAATGAAAGGATGAGCCCTTTCCCACATCACTCTCAACCCAGATATCACCTCCCATTAAAGAAACAAGATTATGACAGATTGCAAGGCCAAGCCCAATACCGCCATGATCTCTGGTTAATGAGCCATCAACTTGTATAAAACTCTCGAAAATACTATCTATTTTATCATCCAAAATTCCAATGCCAGTATCTTCAACAGTAAATTTGATATATTTATAATACGGTAATGGATGTATATAATCTCCCAACTGATCGTTTATCATCATACTGACTTTAACATATACACTGCCTGACTCTGTAAATTCAAAAGCATTCCCGATTAAATTGTCCAATACTTGTTTGAGACGATTTGAATCTCCGATTAAGTACTTTGGAAAATCAGAAGAGAAGTCTACCTTAAAATTTAATGATTTTTCCTTGGCTGCACTCTCATGTGATCTATAAAGCTCTGTGGCAAAAGTCTTAAAATTAATTTGTACTTCTTCAATTTCCATCTTACCTGCTTCTATTTTTGAAAAATCCAGTAAGTCATTGAGAATTTGCATCAAAGAATCTGCTGATTGAGAAACCAGTTGAAGATAATGAATTACCTCGGGATCTTCAATACAGTCCGTAGCCAATTCTGTTAAGCCGATAATACCATTCATTGGCGTTCGTAATTCATGGCTAATGTTTGCCAGAAATTCACTCTTTGCCCTGTTTGCATTTTCAGCAGCTTGCATCGCTCTTTTCATTTCTTTTTCAGATGCTACACGCTCAGTAATATCTTGACTGATTCCGATAACACCTAAGAACTCCCCCATATCATCAAAGTATGGAATCTTGGTAGATAAAAACCAATATCTGCGTCCATACCAATCTTTAATATATTCCTCACTATTAATATATGTATCTTTGTTTTTAAACTGTTTTGGATCTCCGGATAAAATAGATTCCACATTTGAGGAAGGAAACAATTCCTTGGGGATTTTGCCCAACACATCATGTTTTTTATACCGTGTAAAACTTAAAAAAGCAGGATTCACAAGCAAATATTTGCCATGACTATCCTGAATAAATATTAAAGCAGGACTATGATGCAACAATTTTGAAGATAGCTGTCTCTCCCGTGCCAACGCAGATTCAACAGCTTTTCTTTGAGTTAAATTACGTGCAACTGCCAAAACAGTATTACGGCCACCAAAAAAGAAATGATTAATATTAATTTCAACAGGAATTATTTCACCGGATTTACCATGCAAAGCATTCTCAAATATCTTTGTCTCACTATTTTGGAGAACCTGATATTCATTTTCTACTCCAGTTGTAAGCAGATGCCAAAAATCTTGCATTTTCAGTTCTTTTCTGCTTCGTCCAAGCCACTCACATGCAATGTCATTAACCTCCATGATGGGTGCCTGAACTCCTTCATTGTCATGTGCATAAACGAAAACTGCATCAGTTCCGCTATTGAATAATATACGGTAGCGTTCTTCACTGCTTTTAAGTGCCTCTTCATCTCTTAATCTTACTAATTCTGCAGAAGCCTGCAAAGCAAAAAGATTCAAAATTGAATGAATTGCCGTAGGATGTCTTAAAGGTTTTCTGTCCATTACAGCAATAAACCCAAGAGGTGCAGAATGTTGCGATGGTAAAGCAATACCCGCATAACCTTCTATTTTACGCATTTGAATCATCTCTGCTTTCGGAAAATCAGATTGAACATTATCGACTTGAATATAATAATCATTTTCAAGGACATATGTACATGGCGTATCATTTATTTGATATGCGCTATTCTCTTGAATTTCCCCATTAGCAAACATTGCAAAAACATTTGCAGTATCATTTTCTTGTGATAAATTTTCAGCAATAAATGCAATCTCAACATCAAGTGTTTTTGTCAACTGTTCAACTAATGCATCAAAAAACGTTTGACCGGCAAGACCGACAATCTCATTACTGATACTATTAACACCTTTTTCTACTTTTCGTTCTTCACTAAGATCGCGTATTGAAAAAACATATTCACCTCTTTTTTCATCAAAGGCACTTCCACTAATCTCAACTTGAACCTCACTATTATTATATTTTTTAAATATCAAGCCTGCTTCATATCGTATATCACCAGTCCTTTTCAATCGGGGAAGAGCTTCTAGTGCAAGATCAATATACGCCTCTGCATGCAATTCACTGAATTTACAAGATCTGATTTCCGAATCAACAGCTCCCAGCATTAAACAAGCACTTCTATTACAATCAATAACGTCACCCTTATCATTCAAAATCAATAAACCATCATTGGAATGTTCAAAAATACGCCTGTATTTATTCTCACTCCGAAGAATATGTTCCTCAGCACGAAATTTATATAAAGCTATTTGAATTGTGGAATGCATTTCTTTGAAATTTATAGGCTTTACCAGATATCCATAGGGTGCCGTAATCTTAACACGCTGTATTGTATCCTCATCTGCGTTGGCTGTCATAAATAGAAATGGTATGGAAAAATTTTCTCTTAAATGCATCGCAACCTGTATACCATCCATTTTTCCGGCAAGCCGGATATCCAGCAGCATAAGATCAGGTATTTTTTTTTCCAGCAATGATATGGCCTCTTCACCCGTTGAGACGCTATCAAGTACATTATAACCCATGCGGCTAAGAGTTTTAACAATTTCCATTGCAACAATACTCTCATCTTCTACAACAATTATATTAATAGGCCTGTCGCTGATCCCGGAGTTAAAAAATAGATTATGTTGTGTCATATCTTTATCTCTCTATTTTTTTTCGATCTTTACACAAAATACATTACAATCAATCATATTTTTCCCTTAAAATTGATGCCAGGAAAGTATTCAATAATCATAAATAATACTCAAGGCACTTTCGTCTCACAAGTTAAAACATTTATGGCAAGACATCCATAATTCGCTAATCAATATCATAAGGCACGTTAAATGACCCGAAACCAAATTTGAATGTGGATTAATGAGAGCAGAAGAGAAAGATAAAAACAAGGTAATTGCTAATATATGGCAAGTCAAAATAAATTTAATTGAGAATCTGGTATAAGTTACAAGGAGAGTTTGAGATAACATTTTTGAAATCCTGATTTAATGTACAATTAACCAATCAGGAATCCGTGTAATGTAAATACCTTCTCCATAATATATGCTGATTGGCGGTATATTGAACTGATGTCCAGGGAAATATGAATGAACTATCCTTATATCCTCCAATGAGGCTTTTATTATTTTTTAAAATATCTTTATATATTTCCTGTGTACTCATATTTGCAGTTACACCGGCTGCCATTTGCGATCCGATATCAATATCACCCATGGCAAGCATGCTCTGCCATATTGAATAGCGGCTGCATTTTGATACCACTGCCTGTCCCGGTGGACGATGCAATTCCCGTTCCAACCGTTTATGCATTTTATTAATCCACGAATAAGAAGCCATAGGTGCCCATTGAAACTCGGTGAAAGGCTTTGGAATAAAAGGATTTACACTAATTTTAATTTGCTTGGCACTTGAAGAAAATTTTAATATTTGTTCAATTTCTTTACATAATTGAACAATTGCATCAATATCCTGTTCAGTTTCTCCCGGAAGACCAATAAGATAATAGAGTTTTATTATGCGAATATTAGTCCGGGCAAGCAAGCTGACCGTATTTAAAATCTGCTCATCTGATATACCTTTACCAATCTTCTGCCGCATTCTTTCAGTACCGGCTTCGGGAGCTATTGTGAAAGATCTTGCACCGCTTTTATCCAGAATTTTAATTAGTTCTACATCTACTTTATCTGCACGAATTGAAGAGAATGAAATTTTCAGTCTCATATCGAGAATATCACTACATAGATCTACTAATTCAGGATAATCTGAAAGACCTGCACTCTCAAGACCAATACGTTCTGCACCCGGATTATGGTCTTTTATTGTCTTGAGAATAGCTTCTCTGCTGCGAACGCGTATAGGAGCATATACTTTCTGAGCAGCACAGAAAAAACAACCTCTACCGCAACCGCGACCAATCTCAACAACAAAAAGATCGGAAAAATGGCTGAAAGGAGTAATAATAGGTGTGTACACCTGATGATCATTCAAATTTTGAATAACATTGCGCATTACAGGAGTCGAGATACCCGGCACAAAAAATCCGGGAAGAGCGGCCAATTGTTCTTTGACACTATTTCGCCACCTACCGTAATTCGAAGCAGATCGAATACAATCAATCAATTTGCTAAAATGATCCTCCCCCTCACCTATCAGGAGGCCATCCAGATAATTAAGGAGAGGGGAAGGATTCAGGCTGGCTATTACCCCACCTAGAATGACAATTGGATCTTTATCAGATCTATCTGACGACTTGAGAGGAATACCTCCCAGGTGTAATACCCGGAGTACATTCAACATATCAAGTTCAAAAGACAGAGAAAAAGCAATAACATCAAATTTATTTAATTGCTCAAAACTCTCCAAACTACGCATTTCATTGTCATAAGGTGGTTGGAACAAGAAAAAACGTTCACACCTTACACCGGAAATTGCATTAAATTCACGATATACTGTTTGAAAGCCCATGCTGGCCATTCCTACTTCATAACTATTAGGATAGACCAGAGCTATTCTTAACGAGGCAGAGGCTTCCTGCTTCACACTACCACGCTCAGCATCTTTTAATCTCTTCATTACATCATAGAGATTTCTGCTGCCAGTTGAATTCGTTTTTACAATCCGCGTTGGCACATTATTCCTTAGCGTGACTTTCTCAGATAAGCAGGAACATTCAAGTCATTCTCGCTAACAAATGACATTCCACCGTCATGTCCAAAAATTTCACCCAATGTAGACTCAAGTGGTTCTGTCTGCAATTTCTGTAAAACAGGTATATCTTCAAGGCCGGCAGGACTCTCAATACGTCTGGAACCGACATTCATCTGATTTATTTTCTTCATGCTGATACCATGATGGTTAAAACCAGTGGCAATAACCGTAACTCTGATTTCAGCATCCAGAAGAGGATCTATAACTGCTCCGAAAATAATATTTGCCTCATCTCCGGCTGCTTCATATACAACCGATGTTGCTTCATGAATATCATTAATTGCCAGGTTTTTACCACCTGTAATATTTACCAGAACACCTTTTGCACCCTTGATAGAAATATCATCAATCATCGAACTATGAATAGCATCTTCTGCTGCTTCTTTACCTCGGTTATCACCGGTAGCAATACCTGAACCCATTATTGCATCACCCATTTGACACATAACAGTCTGCACATCGGCAAAATCCAGATTCACCAGTCCGGGGATATTTATTACATCTGATATACCCTTTGTTGCATGAAGCAATATCTCATCCGCTTTACGGAAAGCTTCTTCAAGTGGAGTATTCTTTGGGACAATTGACAATAATTTCTGATTGGGAACAGCAATAAGAGTATCAACATACTCTTTAAGATCTCTAATTCCTGCTTCTGCGCGTTTTGTTCTCTGACCACCTTCAAACATAAATGGTTTTGTAACAATACCTACAGTTAATGCGCCAAGATCTCTTGCAATCTCGGCAACCACAGGTGCAGCTCCTGTACCTGTTCCACCTCCCATACCTGCTGCAATGAAGACCATATCAGTATCAGAGAGAATCTCAATTACAGCATCTTTATTCTCTTCAATGGCCTTACGTCCAACTTCAGGTACACCTCCGGCACCAAGACCACGTGTAAGATTCTTTCCAATTTGAATTCTACACGGAGCCTTATTCATCTCCAATGCCTGAAGATCAGTATTCATGGCAATAAAATCAACACCAGTTAATTGATCTTCAATCATTCTATTTATTGCATTTCCCCCGGCGCCCCCGACTCCAACTACACGAATTCGGGCAATCTGACGTGTCTGTTCAACAAAATCGAACAGTAAACTTTTCTGTTCATGTTCCATGGTGACCTCCAAAAAATTTGTTACCAGCCTTTATTTTTTCCAACCTTTTGTACAATTCCAAGCAGCAATCAGCTGCCAAATAGATCACGTGTCCAGCCTTTCATCAAATCCCTTATTTTAGTAAAAAGAGTATCTTCCTCAGGACCAATATTATTTTCAGTAGTATTAATTAACTCCGTAGCATAAAAAACCAAACCTACACCCGTTGCCAACATTGGAGTAGCCGCACATTCAGTCAATCCAAAAAATCCCTGCGGAACACCAAGTTTAACGGGCATCTCAAAAATTTGTTCAGCCAATTCAGTAGCACCGTCAAGCATAGCGGCTCCACCTGTCAAAACAATACCCGCACCTAGCCTGTCACCAAATTCAGAGCGTTTAATCTCTTTAGCTGCCAGGCTGAATATCTCTTCCATTCTAGGCTGAATTATCTTTGTCAGAAGATCACGGGTAACTTCACGGGGCTGCCGGCCACCAAGACCGGGAACCATGAAAATTTCCTGTTGATGTTTATCATCTGAAAAAGATCTGCCAAATTTTATCTTAATCTGTTCAGCCTGTTCAACAGGAGTTCTTAAACCCAGAGCAACATCGTTAGTTACATTTTGCCCGCCCAAACCGATTACAGTAGTATTTCTAATTGCATTACCCGAAAATATTGCTATATCCGTAGTTCCACCACCTATATCAATAAGTCCAATACCTAATTCTTTTTCATTTTCATCCAAAACTGCAAAACTTGAAGCCAGGGGCTCAAGTACCAGTGCATTAACATTCAATCCGGCCTTATTGACACAACGCACAATATTCTGTGCAGAAGTAACAGCTCCTGTTACAATGTGAACCTCCGCCTCAAGCCGCACACCTGAAATTCCGACAGGGTTCTTAATTCCTCCCTGATTATCAACAAGATATTCCTGTGGTATTACATGTAATACCTCTCTGTCAATAGGAAGCGCAATAGCTTTGGCTGCATCTATAACTCGCTCAACATCATTTTCAACAATTTCATGATCACCACTTGATACAGCAACGACACCCCGGCTATTTACACTGCGGATATGGTCACCTGCAATTCCGACTACAACGTTATTAACCTCAATACCAGCAGTTAGTTGTGCCTCCTGCACAGCTTGCCTTATAGAAATGACTGCCTGATCAAGGTTGATGACCACTCCCTGACGCATTCCCTTTGAAGGAGAGATACCGACACCAAGTATTTGCAGTCTCTCATATTGATCCAATTCACCAATAACAACGCCAATTTTGCTGGTACCAATATCAAGACCGGCAAAAATCTGGCGATCGTCTTCTCTGCGATTTAATCGTTTTTCAATCATGAAATTATGACCTCATGCCTAGAATAACCTGATTAGTATAACGCAGGTCAATGTATTTTACTTGTTTGAATTGATGATTTGTTGTCAGTTCTTGATAGATTGCCTCAAAATATCTTACTTTCTCCTGCATTTCTCCTTTGCCAAACCAAACTGGAATGCCTAGTTTATTAGTATACAACAACATACCTTTATCATGTCCAACTACAATTTCCGAGATATTTTCATAGATATCCGGCCTGTCAGATAAAATAGTACGGATAAAGTTCAAACCCTCAATAACAGCATCTCCTCCGGCATGTACACCAGCTTCAATTTCACACTCGAATTTACCGGAAATCACCGGTAGATGATATAATCGACCCGGTCTGGTAGGCAAAACAAGACCATCTCTGTCCAGACATAGTAAAGCACCCTGAACATTTAATAAAGCAATAGGCTTTTTTTCAATAATTTTCAGATGTAACTTACCTGGAAATGTTTTATGTATGTCAACCTGTTCAAGAAAAGGATTTGTTTCAAGCTTTGCCTGTACACTTTCAAGGGATAGATTCCTGATATTGACCAAATCTTTAATACCACCTTGATCAACAATTTCCTCTTCCTGAAAATAATCAATACCATCTATAATCAATTCACTTAATTGGAAAGTATTATCAGAATTCATCCAATTTATATAAGCAGTGACAAATATACCCGTCATTGCCATTACAATAACAGTCTGAAAAAAATGGCGCAATATAGTCTCGAAACGAATTTTTCTTCTTTTAACACTCATTGGGAAAATCCTACATAATGAATCTCAGGATGTAAACATATACCATATCTTGATTCAACTGCACATTGAATATCATCTATTAATCTGCGCACATCTGAAGCTGAGGCCACACCACAATTAATTATAAAATTAGCATGTTTTTTGGAAACCATTGCATCACCTATACGCAATCCCTTGCACCCGCACTCTTCAATGAGCTTGCCAGCAGGTGCATTGGCAGGATTCCTAAAAATTGAACCTGCATTGGGAAGTGAAAGCGGTTGTTTTGACCTGCGTGATTTTTGATATTTGTGTTCAATACGCTCCATTTCTCTGGGATTACCATCGGCAAATGACATTTCACATTCAAGAATTATACAATCCGGTGCCAGATTAATTTGACGGTATCCCATCTCCAATTCATCTATGGTTTTCCGTTCAACTACACCGCTATTGTTTAATATGTGACATGCTGTAATAATATCAGCCATCGTATGACCATATGCACCGGCATTCAGAAATACAGCTCCTCCCAAACGTGCGGGAATACCACAAGCCCATTCAAGACCCGATAATCCCCGTTCACGGCAATATTTTATCAAACGACCCAAAGGCCCTCCGGCACCAGCCAGAACAGTATTATTCTTAAACACCAAATGATTGAATGCCCTGGACATATTAATAACTATACCTCTTACTCCATCATCTGCCACAAGTAAATTACTTCCATTTCCAATTACAAAATGAGGTAGTCCCTCCCGTTGTGAAAAACTTATAGCTGCTTTTAAATCTTCAAGATCTTTTGGGTATAGAAAAAAATCTGCTGTGCCGCCTATTTTGAAAGTTGTATGATTTCGCATCGACTCATCAGTTAATATATCACCTCTGAAATCTTTTTTTAATCTCTGAAATTGTTTGATGCGAACATCCATAATACTATAATTTCTCGATTAATATTTCACCATACTTAACAATATCACCGGCACCAAGAGTAATTACAAGATCCCCTTCATGCACAATTGACTTTAAAAAATCAGGCAGATCTTCTTTATCAGGAATATAAATTACCTGTTTATGCCCAAGCGATCTTGCCTCATTGGCAATTATTTCACCTGTAATTCCTGGGATCGGCTCTTCCCGAGCAGGATAGACATCAGTTACAACCAGTATCTCTGCATCAAAAAAAGATTGACCGAAATCATGATAAAAATCACGCGTTCTGCTGTAAAGATGAGGTTGAAATACAGCAATAATCCTTCTGTTATAACCATCCCGGGCACCTCTCAAACTTGCCTTTATTTCTGTCGGGTGATGGGCATAATCATCTACTATCATGATACCATGCATATCTGCTTTAATTTCAAAACGTCTGTGAACCCCGGTAAAATCTCTTAAACCTCGTTTGATTTTTTCAAAAGGGATCTCCAGTTCCAAGCCAATTGAAATTGCCGCCAGCGCATTTTTCACGTTATGCTCTCCGGGCAAATTTATTTTAACCTCACCCAATACTTCACCTTTGGAGATAACAGTAAAAATGGATTGTGTATCTTTAAATTTAATATCCATGGCCCTGACTTCAGCCTGTGGAGTTAAACCGTAACTAATAATCCTGCGTTCAAGTCGTGGCAGAATCTCCTGCAAAGCCGGTTCATCAAGACATATGCAAACTACACCGAAAAAAGGAACTTTATTTGCAAATGAAACAAAGGAATTCTTTATGTCATCAAGGTCTTCATAGCAGTCAAGATGATCTGATTCAATATTTGTTATTGCCGCCATTGTGGGAGTCAATTTTAAAAAACTTCTATCGTATTCATCAGCCTCTACAACCAAATAGTCACTATTTCCCAATTTGGCATTACTGCGTAAAGCCTTAATTTTCCCACCGATAATTAGTGTAGGATCAAGACCACCGGCCTGCATGACCAAACCCACCATTGAGCTGGTTGTAGTCTTTCCATGTGTTCCGGCAACAGCAACACCCTGTTTCATACGCATCAGTTCACCCAACATCTCCGCCCGCCTAATAACCGGTATTTTCATTTGATGAGCTGCTTGGACCTCATTATTATCCTCTGAAACCGCAGACGAAATTACAACTACATCAGAGCCTGTAACCTGCTCACCTTCGTGACCGTCATAAACTACAGCACCAAGAGATTCCAGACGTTTTGTAATAGCAGTCAACTGTCTGTCAGAACCGGAAACAATAAATCCCAAATTTAACAGTACTTCTGCTATACCGCTCATGCCAATACCGCCAATCCCTACAAAATGGACTCTGCGAGTACGACCGAGCATGCGCTGTCTCAACGCCGCCGCAGTCATTTAGGCCACTTCCTTCATCATTGCTGATTCTGCAATAAATTGCAACTCATTGTAATTAAAAGGTTTACTAATTGAATGCAATGCTGAATTATTTAAAAGTGAATCTGGCAATCGAGATGATAAAAAATCTGAGATATAGACAATCTGTCCACTCATACTGTTTAACAAATGCCTCAATGTTTGAGCAAAATTATGACAATCATGAATATTTTCATCAACAACAACAATATCAAAAGACTCTTTATCATTATAATTAAAGATCTCTTCAACATTTCTGGCAACACGAGGTCTCTGGAACCCACAGGATTGAAAAAGTGCTTCAAGATCGGCTGCAACAATGCCATCTTTCTCACCTATGAGAACTCTTGGTGCTTCTTTTATTATATCGCGAAATTTCTGTCTATTCATATACCCTCCCTTAAACTTCTTCAATTTCAAAAATAGATAAAATTTCAATAACTATTTTTTCAGCTGCCCGCGGACGTCCCAAGGCAAGTGCATTTGCAGACATACGGGATAATCTATCTTCATCATTAATAAGCATATTAACAATCTCTGTCATTTTATCCGGAGATGCATCCTTTTCCAGCAAAACAATGCCAGCACCGGCCTTTTCAAGTACTGCGGCATTATCTACTTGATGTCCCTCAGCAGATCCCGGAAATGGAATGTAAATTGCCGGTAATCCCAGGCGGGTAATTTCCGCAACTGTAGTCGCTCCGGAGCGACACATTAGTAGGTCTGCTGCTCCATATGCCATATCCATGTGATCGATAAATTGTGTTATTTTAATTCTTTCTTTCCATGGAATAATTGCTGTTTCAACCATCTTTATCCATCGGGGACCGGTTCCCCATAATATTTGGTGTCCATCATTTGCCATCAATTGCGGCAGGGCTGCAATAACAGCCTTATTCAATCCCAATGCACCCTGACTTCCACCAAAAATGAATAATACTTTTTTGTCTTCTGATAGATTAAAATTCTTTAATCCCTTAGCTCTATCAGCAGCATCCAGATCACTTCTTGTGGGATTCCCTGAGACATATATATTAGGTCTTCCGGGAAAATGTCTTATGGAAGACTCAAAGCTTAGGTGTACCTGTGAAGCTGATCCGGCCAACTGTCGCATAACTAGTCCCGGTGCTTCATTTTGCTCTTGCAGGACAGTTACTTTTTTCAATAATTGTCCGGCTTTAACTACCGGCCATGTAACATAACCCCCAGTGCCTATTATAACATCCGGTTTGAATTTGATAATAATAATTAGACTCTGGATCAGCGACACAATCATCTTGATTGGAAAGAGCAAATTTCCCCAAAGGCGCCCCCGATGTAGGCCGCTGATCCAGACAGTCCGAAAGGGAATACCCATATTCGGCACGATGCGCGATTCGATGCCATGGCGTGTTCCCACAAAAAGAAGAAGGTTCTCCCGGCGTCGGTTAAATTCATCAATGATAGCCAGCCCAGGAAAAAGATGGCCACCGGTTCCGCCGCCTGTGAGTAAGATGCGCATTACATCCTCCCCACCTGCCAACGGGGAAGCGTGGCCCGTTGACGTGTAAACTTCCGATAAGATACCGGACGTTTTTTTGAAATATTTAACAATACACCAACTCCACCCATAAGTACCAACAATGAAGATCCTCCATAACTGAGAAAAGGAAAAGGAAGCCCCGTTGTTGGTAGAAGATTAACTGCAACACTCGCATTAATCAGTGCATTTATCATAATCAAACTTGTTATTCCACCGGCAATCAAATAGCCATATCTATCCGGTGCAGACCTGGCAATAGAGAGACCGCGCCAGAGAATCACTGACAGTAGTACAAAAACAAATAGTATACCGACAAATCCGAATTCCTCACCCAGACTGGAAAGTATAAAATCTGAAAACGGTTCGGGAAGAAATAACATCTTCTGTTTTCCTACACCATAACCCATACCAAAGACGCCACCTTGCGCTAATCCTATAATCGATTGCTTTACTTGATAACTCATATCAGTATCAGTTAATGCAGAGTGAATAAAATCCATCAAACGGCGTTTTTGATACGGAAATATTGTTATTCCCAGAAGTATAAGCGGTAGCATTGATGCCCCCATCTTAGCGAGAAGTCCCCAGGGAGTTCCTGCCAAATAGAACATTGTGAAACCGACAAAAAAGACTACCATGGATGTGCCGAGATCGGGTTCCAGAAAAATGCATCCCACAACACCGAGCAAAATCACATAATGTGTAATAAAACGTTCTCTGTTGGAATTTTTTTTGTCCCATTTCTGTCCCAGAACAGCTGCCAGATAGAAGATCATGCATAGTTTCATGAACTCCGATGGCTGAAATGATTTACCAAGAAAACTCATAGCCCGGCGGCTTCCATTAATCTTGCTTCCAAAAAAAACCATTAATAAAAGAACAAGCAATCCTAAAAAGACAAATGGCATAATCACTTTAAAGCGATGATAATCTATTCTAGCTGCAAGAAATAGTGCTGCAAATGATAGCAATACACGAAATACATGTTGCTTAAGAAATATAGTTTCATCACCATACTTTTCTTCCGCACGGAAAGATGATGCGCTGTATATCATAAAAAGGCCCAGCATTACAAGAATAATTACAGCACCCAGAAGCCAGGGATCATATTTATTTTCCGGAGAATTTAGCAAGCGACGCTCCCCATTTTCTCTATAATTTCTTTAAATTTATTTCCACGATCTTCATAATTACGAAACATATCAAAACTGGAACATGCAGGTGAAAAGAGTACAACATCACCGATATCAGAAAATGAAACTGCCTGTTCTACAGCATCTTGCAGAGATTGAGCACGATGAACAGGTACTAATCCCTCAAAATCTACAGCCATTTTATCAGCAGCCTCACCAATAAGAATCAAATTTTTAACATTATCTCTAATTCGGTCAGATAAAAGCGTAAAATCAGAATCTTTGTCACGCCCGCCTGCAATAAGAATAATCGGACAGTTAAATCCACCCAGAGCATACCAAACAGCATCAACATTAGTTGCTTTGGAATCATTAATATACTCTACTCCATTAACATGCCCCACACTTTCCATGCGGTGAGTTAATCCTTCAAAAGTTTTTAATGCCGAGACTATTCCTTCTACATTGGCACCTGTTGCCATTGACGCCAATGAAGAAGCCAGAGCGTTTAAAACATTATGTTGACCTCTTAGTCGCATTTCATCCGTAGCAAGAAGATCATACTCACGGCAGTCAAATCTAAGTTTTATCCGGCCTTGCTCCACATATGCACCGTCTGCCGGCAATGGTTTCACATCAAATGGAAGACGTTTTGCCTCAAGATCGTCCATCAACATCATTACATGATCATCACTCTGATTATATATTGCCCAATCATCCGGATTCTGATGTTTAAATACACGCGCTTTAAGCTCTCCGTAGATCTCCATATTTCCATGCCTGTCAAGGTGATCAGGTGTAAGGTTAAGAAAAAGTGCCACATGCGGATGAAATGTATATGCAGTCTCCATCTGAAAACTGGAAACTTCTACAACGGCAATTTTATATGCTGTTGCATCAAAAGCTATCTCGGCAAGTGGACGTCCTATATTACCGCAAGCAACGGCAGACACATTTGAACTGCACAACATCTCGGTTATCAATGTAGTTGTCGTGGTCTTTCCATTGGAACCCGTTACAGCTATCATGGGAATATCAAGATACCAAGATGCAACTTCCAGTTCCCCCAGGATCAACATGCCATTGGCCTGTGCTTTCCTGACTACAGGCGAATCAATAGGAACACCAGGAGAGATAACAAGCCAGTCACGGGATAGAGCTTTATCCGAATGCCCTTCCCACTCGGCATCAAGTCCCCAAAAAGTGAGCTGCCGGGCAGCTTCTTCGACCTGATTAAGAGGCTGCATCTCACTGATTAAGACATCAGCACCGTGTTTCTCCAGCAGCCGGGCAACAGCCAATCCGCTACGTGCGGCACCCAGCACTGTTACTTTACGCCCTCTGGTGGCTTTCCGATATTTTTTGACAGTTTCAATCATATTATTGAATTTTTAATGTTCCCAGTGTCAGTAATGCCAGTAATATGCCAATGATCCAAAATCGTGTAACAACTTTTTCTTCGGCCCAACCCATCAATTCGAAGTGATGATGAATTGGTGCCATCTTGAAAATCCTTTTGCCCCGCCATTTATAAGATGAAACCTGTAGAATGACTGAAAACATCTCAATTATAAAGACGCCACAAACAATAGGCAGCAATAATTCTTTCTTTAGAACAACTGCAAGCGTACCCATTGCACCACCCAAAGCCAATGCACCCGTATCACCCATGAAAACAGTTGCAGGATGACCGTTAAACCATAAAAATCCCAATGAAGCACCTATTAAAGCCGAACAATAAATAGCCAGCTCTCCGGCACCCGGTATATATAAAATTTCAAGATATCCAGAATAAATAACATGACCTGTAACATAGCTTATTGCTCCCCATGCAAAAGCAGCAATACCAATAAGCCCGATAGCCAGCCCGTCCAGTCCATCGGCTAAATTAACAGCATTGGATGTTCCGGTTACTATAAGGACAACCATTGGAATATAAAATATGCCGAAATTTAACATCCAATTTTTTAAAAAGGGGACAGAACTACTCCATGCAAAACCTGAATATGTCTCAGAATATGTCACTGAAAATGCAACTATAAGTCCCAGTATAACCTGGCCTATCAACTTATAGCGTCCAATTAAACCTTTAGGTAATTTTTTTACAACTTTCAAATAATCATCAATAAAACCAACCACACCCATCCACAATGTTGAAATAATCATTAATTGAACCAGCAGATTATCCAACCGGCAAAAGAGCAATACAGGCAATATAACAGCACAGTGGATTATTAAACCACCCATAGAGACAGTTCCGGCTTTGACTTTATGTGATTCCGGACCGTCTTTGTCAATCTCTTCTGTAAACTGCATCTTACGAAGCCAGTGAATTATGCGGGGACCCACAAAAAATGTTATAAAAAGCGCACATACCGCCGCACACATTGCCCGGAATGAGATATAACTGATAATATTGAAACCACCGAAAACCGTCTCTCTTAATGGGTATAATATGTGATACAACATTATATAACCTCTTTAATATGATGAAAAATGTGCAATAAGTTCTTCTGCTACAATTTCCATTCTCATGGAACGGCTTCCTTTAATCAAAAGCGCATCACCGGGCTGCACTTCTTTAATAAGTATCTCAATCATAGAACGGTGTTCTTCAAAATGATATGTATGATCAAAACCGCATCGATTCGCACTATCTTCAGCCACGCTCATTGCAGCACCAAAAAGATATAATCTGTCAATGGCCAGCTCGCTGATCAGCTCTCCAACCTGTTGATGAGCGCTTTCTGAACTTTCTCCCATCTCCGCCATATCACCCAATACGGCATATCGTTTTCCAGTACATTCTATCTCTGCAAGACTTTTCAAAGCCGCATGCATTGATGAGGGATTTGCATTGTAGGAATCGTTTATAATTTTCACTTCGCCAGCTTTTGACAACTGCATACGTTGTTTGACCGGTACAATTTCTTCAATAGCTTTCTTAATTTCCGGCAGAGCTACATTGAAACTACGCCCAATTGTTACAGCTGCCAGAGCATTCATCAAATTGTGCTGTCCCAGAAGCGGTACACACATATCTATATTTTCAAAACGCAGGCCATAGTATCCATTTTTATAAGAATCTATGACTTCTCCTTTAACTTGATTTGTAACTGAAAAGCCAAATGTTGTGCAGTCCTGAACAATCCCAATTCTCTCTTTCAGCATTGGATCATCACCGTTTAAATAGGCAATGCCATTGTCTGACAGATATTCCAGCAGCTCACTCTTTGCATTGGCAACACCATCCAAATCTTTTAAAAATGCCAGGTGTCCACTACCAATATTTGTTATAACACCGTGTGTGGGACGAGCAATCTCACATAACCTTGCTATCTCACCAGGATGATTCATGCCCATTTCAACTACAGCCATATCAGCTTGCATTGACCATTGAAAAATACTCAATGGAACTCCAAGATGATTATTAAGATTACCGGGAGAAGCGTTGACGCTGTACTTCTTTGAGAGAACTGCTGTCAAAATCTCCTTGGTTGTAGTTTTACCATTTGTTCCGGTTATAGCAATAACAGGATAGTCGAAAGTTGATCTGTACGCAGTGGCAGCGGCCTGTAATGCTGTTATAGTATCTTTTACGGCATATACTCTATCATTATCCTTGTATTTATCAGTTGCAGGATGACATTCATCCGTTATAATTAATACAGCACCTTTTTTCAAAGCATCAGCAATAAACATATGCCCATCGGTAATTTCACCCGGTAGCGCAAAAAAGACACTTCCAGCTCTTACCTGCCGTGAGTCCATGCAGACACTGTTTATAATATTCTCATCAATCGAATCATGAATATCAATCCATGAGAGAAATTGTTTAACAGATGCTATCATGTTCTAATTTCCGTCCAATTTTTTGCTATTTCAAGATCATCGAATTGATGACGGACACCATTAATTTCCTGATAACGCTCATGTCCCTTACCGGCTATAAGCAAGGTATCACCCTCATATATTTCTGATAATGCGCTTTCAATAGCTTCTTTCCTATCCTGAATTACTATTGCCTTTTCAGGATTTATAATCCCGGCAAGTATCTCTTTTATAATTAAATCAGGCGACTCCGAACGTGGATTATCTGTTGTAACTATTACTATATCGGAACCTTTTTCTGCTATTCTGCCCATCAGTGGCCGCTTACCCTTGTCACGATCACCTCCACAGCCAAATACTGTAATCACGCGGCCGGATGTCATATCACCTATGGTTTTGATCACATTTTCAAGTGCATCCGGAGTGTGAGCATAATCTATTATGACACGGAATCCCTGCTCAGCCATAAATCCATCCATGCGGCCCGGTACTCTTTCAACCATTTTCAAACCACGCTGAATAGTCACGGAATCCAATCCGTCCGCCAATGCATACAGAACAGCAGCGGCTGTATTTTCAATATTGAACCGGCCCCACAAAGGAGTAAAAAACTTATAAGTATCCTGCTTATACGAAAGTATAAAATTACATCCGTTTTGAACATGCTCAAAAGATTCAATGACTGCATCAAATCCGGCACAAAATCCAAATGAGAGACACTTGCCGGGACTATTTACCCTGAAACTATCAGCTTTCGCATCACTACCGTTTATTACTGAAATAGCCGTATCATTTAGCTGCCGGAATAATCCTAACTTGGAATCCAGGTAATCAGCTTCATTTTGATGGAAATCCATATGGTCTCTTGTAAAGTTTGTAAATATTGCACCATCAAAGTTCAAGCCGTCTGTTCTATGCAGCTTCACAGCGTGAGATGATACTTCCATAAATACAATCTCTACTCCATCGTTCAACATAAGAGAGAATATTTCATGCAATTCGACTCCATCAGGCGTTGTTCTTGCACCACTTAAACTGCAATCACTCCAACGATACCCCAATGTTCCAATCTGCCCCGTCTTCTCACCATGTGCACGATATATTGCCTCCAACAGAGTCACGACAGTGGTTTTACCATTAGTACCAGTAATACCAATAATTCTCAATTGATCAGCTGGATTATCAAAAAAATGAGCTGCAATATGTGGTAGCATTGCACGTGTATCTTCAACTACCATCACCGGAACATCAGCAGTACTGTCTGATCTTTGAGCCAGAACAGCCACTGCACCCCTGAGAGCAGCTTGATTGATATAATCATGTCCGTCACTCTCAAAGCCCGGAATTGCAATGAACAGGCTGCCCGGCTGCACCTTACGGC
The DNA here is from genome assembly GCA_023139105.1 of bacterium. Taxonomy (GTDB): domain Bacteria; phylum Zhuqueibacterota; class QNDG01; order QNDG01; family JAGLOF01; genus JAGLOF01. The sequence goes on along the minus strand of JAGLOF010000122.1, from coordinate 5,262 downwards.
TGTCAATGCAGATTGATTCAATGGCGATTGACGTCATATCTGACGGAACAACAGCCTCTGAACCGATTATTTGACTCAGCAGCTTCACTTATCATCTCCGGGTAATTCTTCACCTATGAGTTGGCAACACAGTCCCTCTGCTAGCGGTGTACCCACTGCCGGTTTCTGTTCTGCAACACATCCATGACCCTTTATCTGAACTTCTACTCCAAGTGCTGCAAGGTGACGCATTGCTTTTCGCATACTCATGCCTACAACCGATGGAATTACATGATCAGGCACATATGTGCGTATCGGTGTTGATTCAGGCTCATCTATGACACCATCATTGTTCTTCTGCATTGATACAAAAGAAAATTCATCTTTATTTCCGGCAAAAGCAGGAGCACTGCCCGGATCCGGAATTCCCTCAATACGATTCACTATACGGCTGAACAGAGGTGCCGCAGAGTGACTTCCCCAATATTTATATGTCGGTTCATCAAGCACTACCACAAGAGCATATCTTGGAGCATCAGCCGGCCAGAAGCCGGCAAAAGAAGCTACCCGTGTATTTGGCAGATAACCTCTGTATCCGGGAACAGATTTCTGTGCGGTACCGGTTTTACCTGCTACGCGAATACCTTTAACAGCTGCTTCATCTCCGGATCCATGCATCACAACACGCTCAAGAATAGCCGCTACTCCGGCCGCTGTCCGGCGTGTAATAACTCTTCTGATTACCTGTTTTTTAAATGATTTAACAACATCACCCTGCATATCAACAATTTTACTGACAATCCGTGGTTTTACAAGTTCACCGCCATTGGCAATTACAGAGATCATAGCAGCCACTTGAAGCGTGGTTGCTGAAAGTTCTTGACCAAAAGATATGAAAGCCGGTGAATACTGTTGCCATTTATAGAGAGGCCGCAGCAATCCGGAAGATTCTCCCGGAAGCTGGATAGCCGTTTTATTCCCAAATCCAAAATTCCTGGCATATTCATACATGACAGAGGCACCCAAAGATCTGGCAATCTTGGCAACACCAATATTAGATGATTCTTCAATGACCCTGGATAGAGATAACCAGCCAAATGCTGCTTCATGATCATTCACTATATGATTTCCCAGGCGATAAGCACCATTCTCACAAAAAACAAGTGAGTCCGGTGTATAACCACCCCGCTCTAAAGCCGCTGCCAAAGTTACAATTTTAAAAGTTGATCCCGGTTCAAAATCCCATTGCACTGCCAGGTTACACATTTTCCGGTTAAAATCAACAGTACCTGTCCTACTTGAATGACCAAGCTTATTTGCCATCACCAATATCTCACCGCTATAAGGATTCATTAAAACTGCGATTCCGGCTTTAGCCTTATGACGCAGAACACTCTTTTCAAGCTCTTCTTCAACTACTGTCTGTAGAACATGATCCAGCGTAAGAACTACACTTTGACCGGCAACAGGACGTTCTACAGGATAATCCAGAGAGACATGAGATCGATTAAAGGCGTCTTTTTGCCTGATTGCCCAACCGTCTCTACCGTGAATCCATCGGTCAAATGATAGTTCAACACCGCTGGCACCATTTCTCTTTAAATCTGTTATCCCAATCAATTGAAGTGCCAAATCCTTACCAGGCATATTCCTGTCCATTGCCTTGTCAAAAATCAATCCCTCCAGGCCGGCTTCTTCCAGAGAGTCCCGCTGTTGTGGCAGAATGGCTCTGAGCAGATATACATATTCGGTTTTATTATCCGAAAAAAGTAATTTTTGATAATGTGCCTGCTCACCACGCAAAACTTTAGAAAGAGTCTTGACAAATCTCTCTTTATCAATTACAAGTGTCGGATCCACAGCCAGGCTGGCACCCGGCAGATCCATAGCAAGTATGTTTAAATCTCTATCATAAATAGTGCCTCTCCTGGCAGGCAGGACTTTCTGTGTTTCATACTGCCTGCCGGCAAGTACAATCCATTTATCCGGTTGTATTACCTGAAACCAGAAGCTGCGGGCCAGAACACAGACCATCAGACCGGGAAAAATAAATCCCAGGCTGAATAAACGCCTGTTATGTCTGTCTGAATGTTTTTTCCTGCTGCCCATTAAAGTACCCTGATCTATTGATTACTTCTGCCAGATCCCCATACCTGCAACATGCAATTGCCGTCTAACCGGAAGGACTGATGTAATATCATCCGTGTCGACAGCCAGCTCACTTCGTCTGGCCGCCGGAATAACACCAATGCCATGAGCCTTGACTCTGGCAAGTATATTTGTATAGCTCTTCATACTATTAACTTCAACACGCAATGTGTTGATTTCACTGATCAAGATTGTTTTTTGATTCTCAAGTTTGCTTTGATCACGTATAACCGTATCTATCCTGACACGTCCCCACATATAAAACATCACTATAACCAGACTCATGAGTAGAACCAGTTCAACACCACGTTGTGCTTTTTTACTTTTTTTATTTTTCTTTGATCCTGAACCGGCATGACCGTATTTCATAAAACTATTCCCCTACTTCTCTATTTTTTCAGCCGCCCTCAATTTGGCACTGCGAGAACGTGGATTCATTTGAAGTTCCTCTTCACCGGGACGTTCAACACGCCTTGTAAGAACATTAAAAAAGAAAGTTTTCTCAGGCGGGAAACGAGATTCATCTCTGCGCCAATCCGGCCTCTCTCCCCTGAAAAATCGTTTTACCAGACGATCTGACAATGATTCATAGCTCAAAACAACTACACGGGCACCAGTTACCAGCCTGGGATAAATCTTCTCCAACCCCGCTTTTAACTGGCCCAATTCATCATTTACTTCCACTCTCAGTGCTTGCCAGATACGGGCTAAAGTCTTTATCTCATATCGATCCGGAACAGACTTTCTTATTATATCCGCCAATTGACGTGTTGACTGAATTGGTGCTTCACGCCTTGCTGCGATCACACGCCTGGCCAGACGCCGTGCATATCGTTCCTCACCATAATAATAAAAACAGTCTGCAATACCGGCTTCATCATAATTATTTATTACAACTTCTGCAGTCAATGGTGCGTTTGTATCCATTCGCATATCCAGGGGCCCGTCTTGCATATAAGCAAAACCACGCTCTGCTACATCAATCTGATGCGACGAAATCCCCAGATCCAGTAAAAAACCATGTATCTTGTCAATACCGGCTTTGTCAAGGGCCAAATCTATATTTCCCAAGTCACCTTGAATACATTGAAAAAATTGTTTATTATCCTTAAATCGCTCTTCACAAAAAGTAATTGCTTCAGGATCTCTGTCAACTCCCAATATCCTTGCATTTCCTTTGAGATGTGGCAGTATAGCCTCTATATAACCACCGCCACCTACAGTACCGTCGACATACATACCCTCAGAGTCGGTCAAAAGAAGTTCAATGACTCGATCTCTCAGAACAGGTATATGATAGTGACTAGCCTTGTTCAGACGGTGTGATATCACGTTCTGCCCATCCAAATTTTTTGACACGTTCTTGTGGGGAAACCGTACTTCCGCTAATAAATGCATCATATACTTCAGGATCCCAGATTTCCAGATGATCAAAAGCTCCGATTACCAGCGCATGCTTTGTAATGCCGGCATAATCCAGATGCTCCTGTGGTACTGTCACTCGACCCTGCTGATCCGAGCGTACCGGTTGAGCATCAGCCATAGTCTCCAAAAAGTAACGTCGTTCCTCATTATTTTCAGTTCCTCGAGATCCAAAGTGGGAATTTAGGCGGGCGGCTTTTTGCATGAAGACATCACGCGGATAGACGAAGAGACAATCATTGGGACCACGAGTAATATGAAAAGTAACATCTGACTCTTTAAATTTTTTAAAGGCATCAGAGTCCTTGGATACAACACCACCGGCTTCCATATAGATCTGCGTCTGCTTGAAGAGCTCAAGCATAGCAGGTGCTGGAATATTCACACGTCGTTTCGTATCGACTGTGAATTGATATTTACCGGTTATACAAAGCAATACATCACCTGAGTTGTTCTTGGTCAAACTGGACAAATCCAGGGATTTCCAAGAATTATTAGGGAATCTTAGGGATTTGAATCAATAAACAAACTTTTTCATGGAATGTCAAGCACAAATTCTAAAAAACATATGATTCCAGAAAGAATTTGCATTCTTAATGTTTTTCCTATAAATTTACTGGCAATGAATAATACTAAAAAACAAAGACAAGCTGCTGTTTTTATCGAAACATATGGCTGTCAAATGAACAAGGGCGATTCTGAAATTGTTGCCGGCCTGCTGCAAGACCGGGGATACATTATAGCAGACAGCCTTGACCAGGCAGATATTGTACTTATAAATACCTGCTCTGTTCGTGCAAATGCCGAACAACGTGCTCTGGGACGTGCAAAAACACTATCAGGATGGAAACGTGAGGGCCACAACAGACGACTGGGCATTATTGGCTGTATGGCCCAGCGCCTTGGTGATCAATTGATAGAAGAGAATCCATTTATTGACCTGGTAGCAGGCCCTGACACCTACAGAATGCTTCCACAGCTGTTAAATTTCAATGCTGTTTCTACAGTAGCAGTAGAATTTGACAAGAGTGAATTCTATACTGGAGTTGAAGCAAGAAGACAGACTTCTTTTAATGCCTGGGTCACTATTATGCGTGGTTGTAATAATTACTGCGCATACTGCATAGTACCATTTACCAGAGGAAGAGAGAGAAGCCGCACTGCTGATGAAATTTTAAGGGAAATTGAGGAACTGGCAGTTAAAGGTTATAAAGAAATAATACTGTTAGGACAGAATGTAAATTCATTTAATGACGGAAAAATGGATTTTGCTGATCTGCTTCAGCGTATTTCACAGAATTCAGGCATACCGCGCATACGATTCATGACATCTCATCCCAAAGATTTATCAAATAAGCTATTAGATGTAATGGCTGCCGAATCAAATATATGCCGACATATCCATCTTCCTCTACAGGCGGGTTCAGATTCTATTCTCAAGGCCATGAATCGTAAATATACACAAGCTCATTATCTTGACTTGATTAAGGCCATACGCAGTAGAATGCCTGATGCCGGTATAACAACAGACATCATGACAGGTTTTCCCGGTGAGACAGATGCAGATTTTAATGAGACAATCAAGGTTGTTGAAGAAGTAAAATATGATGATGCCTTCACATATCACTTCAGCCCCAGAGAGGGAACTCAGGCAGCCGAAATGCCAGACCAGATCCCTAAAGAAATACGCCTTGAAAGGTTGGACCAATTGAT
>JAGLOF010000121.1 GCA_023139105.1 bacterium | reverse complement strand
AATTTCCAGCAGCTTGCGTATTGGCACAAGAACAGACCGGCATCAGACGGTTGGTGATAAGATTGCGAGTGTCAAAGCCAAATTGTAAAGGATAAGGCGAGCCAACTGAATGACGTCTTTTAATTTGTATTTTGGTATTTTGATATTTGTATTTTGGTATTTGATTTCTGGAATTTGTGTTTTGTATTTTGGTATTTGAGTTTTGGTCTTTAAAAAAAGGGCGACCCACCGGTCGCCCCTACATTTTTATTGTGCGTATTATTTTGCTTTGCGGAGGTATATCTCGCCATTATAATTGGTGAATTTGAATTCCGGTCCGCCTTTGCCAATCTTGCCATAATATGCGTTTTCAATACGTACTCTGTACCGACCGTCTTCACCTCTATTTTTTTCAACTACCTGACGTGGTTTTTCAATTTTTTCAATTGTGAAATCAGAATATACTTCACCCTGTTCATTCTGAAACATGACGTCAGCGTTAAAAGTTACCGGAAAGGTAATGTCAACATCACCATTGAAAGAAGCAAAAGACATGGGCTTGTTTGGTGTTATTTCTGTGAATACAACTCTAATATCTTTATTATGTGAATGACCTACCACAGATCCGCTTATACCGGTCAAAGTAACTGAACCGTTAATATTCTCTGCTTCAATCTCACCTTCAATGTTGTTCACAGTGATATTTCCCTGGTTGACAGTGCTCAACTGCAGATTGGCACGACGTGGCATTTTGATAGATATGTCAACTGCTCGCCGGTGAGATGAAGTCTCAATCTCAATTACATTGTTGCGCTCTTCAACGGTCATGGAGGAAGAAGAGACAGGTATCCGGAACATGCCTCCCTTTTTATCTGACTGCCGTTTGGAGAGGCGTTTGGCTCTGGAGGTTGCTTCCACAATTACGGTCTTGCCATCATATCCGTCTATTGTGATAGAGCCATTTACCAAACCCAATGCCAAAGATACTGGTTTGGATGGATCTGTCAGTTCAACAGTCACGCGATCAGACTGAGTATCTTGTGCGAGGATTGGGGCGGCTATGAGTATTGCCAGGATGTAGATGATGAGAGTTGCTCGCTTCATTTTAGTCTCCTTTATTTTCATCGTTTTATTTGTTTTCATGTCTATCAACTACCGATCTTTGTTTAAAATATACATATCACCGTTAAAGCCATCCAATTTGATAACAGGGCCGCCTTTACCTGCGCGTACACTTGTAACATGCCCGGCTTTGTAGACTTTGCGGCCATTGCGCTTGACTTCCATAAAGGTTTTACTCGGATTAGAACGGAACTCAAAATCTGTGAAAAATTCACCATTAAAAGTATCCAACAGAAAGTCTGCATTTAAATTTTTCTTAAAATTCATACGCACTTCACCATTTAATGCACCAAAACGGCAATCGTTTTTAGGGTTGCTGCTAAAGTCAAGAGTGACATCTCCATTGATTGAGTATGCTTCTCCAGATCCGCCTAAGTCCTGCATTGTTATGCTTCCATTGATCTGTTCCACTTCAAAATCTCCGTGTACATTATTCACTCTAATATCGCCATCATTTACGGTTTTCAGTTCTATATTGATATTTTTTGGCACCAAAAGTTCAAAATTAAACATAACTTTATAGTCACGTTCGCGATACCGATTATTACGGCGAGTCCTGCCTTCATTCCATCTAAAGGGACCGTCTATATAAAATTCCAGGAACTCTGTATCTTCTGTGATATCCAGGATGACGTCTTTTTCGGCTTTATCTAATTGCTCTGCATTACGAGCTGTGGTATGACGTGTGACTTTCAGTTCTACTGTGTTTTTATTGTGACCGGTTACCTTGATGGAACCGTAAACATTGTCTACAATGATTTTTTGAGAGCTTATAGTGTATGTTTTTTCTATTACTTGAACTTTTATTTTTTCTGCCATGACTGTTGCAGCCAAGGACAGCATAATGGCGGTAATTACCAATCGGCAATACGACTTCATAGACTTCTCCTTTTTAAATCATGGCGTCCAGTTTGTGTTGGGCGTGTGCCCTGACAACAGGATCAAGCGTATTTTCGCCTGCAATACGTTCCAATGGATACTTATATCCGGATTGTGCAAAAAGATTGATAAGCGCAGTCTGCACTAATGGCGATGGCTGGCTGTCAAAAGAACCATTCAGGTTGTTACAGATCTCTTCGCGATCAACAAAACGCGCCAACGCATCAATAGACGCCAGCCTGACATTTGTGCTGGGATCTTCTTTAAGCGCGGTTAAAAGGGATTGAATCAGTACATCCTTTGGGGACTTTACCCGAGAGACAAGGCTTAATGCTTCCAGTCGTTGACTGGATGATTGTGCTGTCTGCAAGGTAAGAGCCACCATCTGCTGCATAGCATCAACCTGTTTTTCCAGTGTTTCTAATTGATTACTCTGTGTACTACGGCCGCCCAGAACCAACCCAAGTACCAGGGCACTCATAACCAGTCCGGCCTGCCATATGGGACGTTGCGGCCACAGATGTGCCAGCAGTTGATCAAGGCGATCCAGCAATGACCGCCGTTCATTAGCTGCATCCATGCCGGATTGGTATGCTGAGAGCATTGCATTGAAGCGAGGTTTCGCTGCCTGAGACGGATCTTCATTAGGCCAATCAGTCAAAGCAGTCCATGCATGCTGGAGTTGATCACGTTCAGAAGCACATGCGGTACAGCTCTGACAATGAAGCTCCAGAGCATGTTCGGTCTCTTGGGGCAGTTCGCCGCGCAGCCATTCAATCAATAAGTCCTGAGCTTGAGTGCAATTCATGATGGATCTCCCTTTGTCAACTGCGTTGCCTGGTGTGAGAATGCTTTCATGGCTCTGTGAACACGGGCTTTGACAGTGCCAACTTTAATGTCCAGTACTTTGGCAATGTCCTCATATTTCATTTCGTCATACCTGGCCAGCATCAAAATTTCCCGTTGTTCCGGTTTAAGTTTCTGCATGGCCTCTCGAATCAGAGCCCTTTGGTCAATAATATCCATTTCATCATCCGGTCCCGGACCCGGATGGGCCAGTAGATCGGGATCTTCAAGAGCATCATGCTTTCTGGATTTTTTCTTATAATAATCTATCTTTACACGATGACCAATGGAAAACATCCAGGTTATAAATTGTCCGTCTTGCCTGTAAGTATGGCGATACTTAAGTATCCGGAAAAAGACATCCTGCGTTAAATCCTCACTTACAGTCCTGTTATTAGTCTGTTTTAGGAAAAAATTATATAGATGATGATGATGCCTTTCGAAGAGCGGTTCCAATTTCTGCAGCTCTCCATCGCGTACAAGTAACATCAGTTGATGATCGGTCAACATGACCTCCGGATTCGTTCTTTAATGTCCTATCAGCAATATAAACTGATTTTTATCAAATAAGTTACCTTTTTTATTTGAATTATTAGATAAAATCTATTATTTTATAGACCGCACAGAATATTAATTTCATCTATTCATATGAAAAAAAAATTTCTCCCAGCCTGATCCATCGACAAATTGACGGCAGACTACATTACAAAAAAACCTTATCCAATATTTAAATAAAGGAACTCGCAATGGCACATGTAAAAAAGAAAAAAGGTGTTATCGGTATATTAACCGGCGGTGGTGATGTCCCTGGATTAAACCCGGCAATCCGGGCCGTTACTATCCGGGCAGTTCGTGAAGGTTATCAAGTGATAGGTCTGCGTAGAGGTTGGGCTGGAATAATGGAAATTAACCGTGATGATAAGGAGTCAGATAACAGTAATAATTTCCAGATATTGACAGAAGAGATTGTCAATAAATCCGGGCGTACAGGCGGCACATTCCTGCATTCATCACGAACCCGCCCCAGCCATGTACCCAAAGAGGGAGTACCCGAACATCTCAAGGGAAAATATACTAAAGAAATCAATGATCTGACTCAGGAAGTGCTTAAAAACCTTGACTATCTGGGCATAGATTTTCTTATCCCCATCGGTGGAGATGACACTCTTAGTTATGCCGTACGCCTGTATACCAAAGGTGTAAAAGTTGTTGCTATTCCCAAGACCATGGACAATGATGTGCCAGGTACCGACTACTGTATCGGCTTCTCCACATGTGTTACACGAACTATTTCAATAACCAATGCTCTGCGTACGTCTGCCGGTTCACATGAACGCTTTTTAGTGCTGGAAGTTTTTGGACGTTATGCCGGATTCACAGCAATGTTGCCAACAATGGCAGGCTCTGCAAACCGCTGTGTAATCCCTGAGCATAAGTTTAATATAGAGCAGCTCTGTCAGCTGCTATCTGAAGACCGCTTTAATAATCCCAGTCATTACTCTGTAGTCCTGGTTTCGGAAGGCGCAATGTTTACTGGTGGTGAGATGATCTTCAAAAGCCAGGAGACTGACATGTACGGTCATAAAAAACTTGGTGGTATTGGAGAACTGGTAAGCTCTGAGCTGACCCGTATCTCACCAAAATTTAATAAAAACAGGCATATAAATGTAATTCAGCAAAAACTGGGTTATATGGTCCGATGTGGCGATCCTGATGCCATTGATTCTGTGGTCCCGATGGCCTATGGAAATCTTGCTCTTGATCTGATTATGAGTGGTATCCACGGTCGTCTGGTTGTATTGAAAAATGGTCGCTATGACAACATGCCAGTAGAAGTTGTAACAAGCTACAAGAAAGTCATAAACATTAAAGAACACTACAACATTGAAAGGCTTCGTCCTTTTTATAAGAGTTTTGAGATGAAACCTTTGTTTCTGATGACCAGTGAACGGGAAAACTATTAACCGAGACACACAATACTGTCTCTGCAATGGAGCCATCTTCTCATGCGACTGAGGTAATCTCCATGAAGCATGATCCATAGAGATGACATTAAAAACAGAACTTAAATTGTTCTCCGGGAGTTTTCTGGTGAGCCTTGCGATTTGATGGCCACCTTGATGTAAATATTTTAAAATAATTATTCCGTTATGCACAATTTAACATTGGTCTTGAGCAATTTTTTGGATCAAGTATTTGTTCTTATTGTCATCTCGATGGAGCTTGCGACTGAGAGATCTTAAAAAGGTGAGTAAATGGCATTACCACTGGTTTTAAGCTACGGAGCAATGCAGTGGAGGAATGTTTCTCAGGAACTTAACAATTCGAGATGACAAAAAAACAACGGGTTACATATTGTCCTAGTATACACGCAAAATTAGCTGTGCGCAATGGATTAAGTAATAGCCCCTGTTGAAAATGAGCATACCCACTAACAATGACACAGAACCAAATCTGCAAGGCACTAATAACATCACATTGACTTGAATATCTACTCTTGACAGCACCCTTAAAAAAACATAACTTATAATCACTATTTTTTCCTACAACAGCAAACTATATCTCACAAGCAAGAGGGCAAGAACCATGTCTAAGCACAGGAACATATTTTTATTCCGAGCAGCAATGATGGTTGTCATTCTTATGATGGTATCAGGCTGCGCAACTATGAAACACTTTCGTACCTCCCGTACTGTCACATTGGAGAAAGCTCCTTATATTCATGGAAAACTGAAAAAAGCAACCGTACATAAAATTGCTCACATTCCGGTAACAGTGGACAATTCTCAGCACCACCTAAAGGATAAAGCACCATGGGATGCCATTGCCAAAGATGTTAGCCAATGGATGACAGACCAAAAATGGTCTATTCCTATAGATGCTATTTTAATGAAAGAACTTGAATCTCCTGAAATTTATGTTGGCGATAAAGAATATGGTGACTTTTCAACTATACTGACAGATGATGATGAAGATCAGGATTCATATATGGTGCTTCACACCACCAACCCTTCTTACAAGTGGCGCAATAAAATAAGAGCCCGGTGCAAAGCCGCCGGAACTACCCATGTGCTGCATATTCAGATTGGCCGTAGTGAATATCGTATCCGCCAGAAAGACTGGAAAGGCCGCAAGGAACTGATCCTGGGAACAGGTTACAGAGTTCCTGTAAAGTGGCTGACATCTCTGGATGACCCAATTGAAGTGGTACATTTCACAGGTGCCCTGATGGACTCCTCCGGGCATATACTACGTGCCGGCGCAGAAGGTATACTGGCTGCAAAATCAGCCTCTATATTGGAATCTGCCATTGGAATTGGAAAAGGTGTGAGTAATAAAAAAATGAAAAAACTCACTACCAGTGTGCGACGGAAAGACCTGCCCGGCAAGCCCCTGTCATATCAGGTAGCCCTGCAAAATCTTGTAGCCAATCTACTTAAGAAAAAGGATATGATAATTAAATAGCGCCACCTAAAAAATCAAAACTGACCTTGGATTGAAACGCAGGAATCTGTGATAATACATTCCGCAAATTCATTCTCTCCAGCTCAGTTAGTCTATCCAGATCCAGATTATCATTTACAGATTTGAGGTCAGCATGGGCTACAATCTGATTATGAAACCTAAGCTGCCATAGTGCATCAAATACATAGATCAAGTTGAAATACAAGCTCTCCTCCAAATAACCTTGCATATGAAGCTTCTTGAGTCTGATTACAGTGGAGGTCTCTGTAATCTGCTTCTGAAGTGCATAAATCCTTGCACAAATTTCTATGGGCTTGATGCACTCTTTAACATCTATGACACGAATTCCGTCTCTACGGTCTGACTTCAAGTGCCCCAATATATTCAACGGTGGTTTGTACACCAGTGCATTTCTGGCAAAATGAATAAAAAATGAAGGATGAGTCTCAGCAAGATAATTCATCGTTCGCTTTATTTCATCAACAAGTACCTGTTCACCATATGCGCAGTAGAGATCAAAAAACACATTCATCTCCAAAATTGATTCTGGCGTTGCACTTTGAAACCATCTGGTAAATATCTTCTGCCAGCCGGAAACAGGAAGGCAGTATTGAGGATTTGATGCCATGATGCCACCGGGACAGAATGGATACCCGGCCTGGGCCAGTCTGGTACATACTGCATCTCCAAGATTAAGAAAATACTTCTGTACCCGTTTCTTATCCGGCTCCTCTACATCGGAGTATATCAAAGCATTATCCTGATCAGAGAAGAGAGTCATCTCAAATCGCGCATTACTGCCTAGAGAAATAAAAGCAAACGGTGACGGTGGTTCTCCCAACTCCGCAATGGATATCTCTACAAAGCTCTTCAGGGAAGCATGATAGATCCGCCCTATGGCCTTTCTTAAAATTGCAGGTCTCACTCCCCGGGCCAACCAGTCCCTAAGCAGTTCTGGCTGCCGATATAGAGCATGAATAACATGCCCTGCTGTATCGCTTTGTTCTATCTCCTCTACTAATAATGCCAGAGGCCCCAAATCTTCGGAAGCTGCCAGTCCATCGGTCCATTTAACATCTGTCAATGGCACGGTTTCACGATGAAATCCATTCAAACCCTCTCCCGATGAAAGTACAATCGGCCTCATTGCTATAACATGACCGATTTTTTGTGCAAAGAAAATACGTGAAGTTGAGATAATCACATCCAATATCGAGCCATTTCGCATCTTCACCTGTGCCTCAAATTCACTTGCAGAGACAATATCATCACTTATAACTTTTAACTTGTCCCGTACTTGTTTATTTACTTGAATGTCCGGCAGGAGCCAGTCCCAAACACCCTCACTTGTCAATTCTTCTTCATTATATCCGAGTAATCGCTGAAGAGCATGATTGGCATAGATATAGGAGCCTCCCACTTCCAGGAGATATCCCTCATTGGACGCTTCTGCCAATGCACGATAACGCTCCTTTGCCTCACGAAGCCCTGACTCTGCCTGCTGTCTCTCATATTCAATACGGCGGCTTTGAAGTATTACATAGATCATTGTCAATATTAAAAAAAGTGTTATAATAGCAAATCCGATAAACAAAGAAAAGGTCAGGCGATTAATTTTTTGCTCAACATCATTTATATACATGCCTGTGCCTACAATCCAATCCCACTCGGGAACGCCCTCTACATAAGATAACTTGGGCGCAGTCTGAGTAGCATCATCTTTCCACTGCCACAGGTATGACAGATAACCATGGCCATCTGCTTGTATAAGTTTGACAAATTCAACGAATAGCAGCTTGCCGCTCTTGTCTTCACGATCACGATATCCACTTAAATCCTCGCCTATCAGTTCAGGCCTGTAGGGATGAACCACCATGCGGGGCTGCATATCTGTAATCCAGAAATAATCCTTATTCTCTTCTCCATAACGCATTTCTTTAATAGTTTGAGCAGCTTTTGATTGTGCACTCTCACGATCCATTGATCCGTCTTTTTCCCGTTCTATATAATAATTGATAGTACTAACTGCCGTATGAGTCAACTCGCTGATCATCTCACGTTTTCTATCCATTATACTCTGTCTGAAGTGTGGAATAACAATAAAATAAACCGACGTAACAAAGAGAATAATTGCAAGAACAGTTGGCAGGATAATGTGCGTCGTAAAACCTGTATCCGATTTGGCAAGCTGTTTTTTCCTGTGAGAATATGAGCGCCCTTTGAAATATTCAGACAGCTCCTCCGGACTCAATATTGTGTCCCGCATGTCGTGATGATCACTTTCATGATATTTTTCCTCAAAAGTTCCTTGAGTAAAATCTGCACGACTGGGTATATAGCCATCATAATCATCTCTGACATGAGATTCAAATACCTGGCGAATCTCATCTCCGGAGTATGCTTCACCAAACTCCAGATAGGCATCTTCCAGTGCTTCACGGCAATGACGAAATTTACGGTGATCATAGGGATTAAAACCTGGAGACTGGCCGGCCCTGAGGAAACGATCAAATCCTTCAACATCAAAGAAACCGTCAATCCATTTATGGATATCTTCCGCACGTATACCATACGCTTCATAAGTGCGGTCGGCGTGATCTCTAATATTCATTATTCCCTACCCTGTTAGTGTATGCCTATAAAATATGGTATGAATTTTTTACGCTTTAAGCAAGAAAAAAGCCCCCCTGAAACAAGGAGGCCTTTCCCGTATTTACTATTTGCTATTTACTATTTGCAAAAACAAAAATAAACAAGTTACAACTCTTTATCAACCAGTATTATTGATTGTTTTTTGTTTTTTTGCACAAAGTCGCTGTGCTGTTCTTCCTTTGTGGTCTTTGTGCACTCTGTGCGAGGGTAGTTCTTTTTTTGGCTCAATTCAACATAAATCAAATTCTCTACGCCTTTTTCTTCTGTGTCAAAAGTGAGACAATAATAAGCGTGGCAAATGCCAGGGGAATAGAGATAATACCGGGATTATCCAGCCCGTGAATAGCCGATGCTCTATCCATTCCATATCGTTCAACCATGGTTGGCGATGTAAGAATTATACCCAGCGCCGAAATCATTCCAACGGTTATTGATGAAGCAATACCTTTTGCCGTTGTCTTTTTCCAGAAAAGAAGCATGAGAATAGCCGGAAGGTTGGCAGATGCAGCTACAGCAAAGGCCCAGCCTACAAGAAATGATACATTCATACCCTTGAAGACCATACCCAAAAATATTGCAATAATACCCACAACGAATGCAGAGATCTTACCGGCCTTTACCTTGCCCTTGTCCGTCATCTTGATGCCAAAGAAATTAGCCATTAAATCATGGGCTACTGCACCCGAGGCCGCTACTATCAAGCCGGAAACCGTACCAAGTACAGTTGCAAATGCAATAGCAGAGATGATAGAAAATAAACCTACACCAAAATAGCGGGCCAGCAGAGGTGCAGACATATTACTGGATTCAACATCGATGACACCATTAATCATGGCACCAAGTCCCATAAACAGTGTTAATATATAGAAAAATCCAATAGCGGCAATTGCCACAATAGTGGATTTGCGTGCATCTTTCTGACTGGGCACTGTGTAATATCTTATCAAAATATGCGGCAGTGATGCTGTACCGAAGAACAAGGCAAGCATAAGAGAGATGAAGTTAAGCTTCTGCATAAAGGTGCTGCCTTCATCCAACTTAAACTTGAGGCCGGGACGCATGATGTCCTTACCGGCAGTCTTCTTGCCATACCACAGAGTAATCTGATCACCATCATGCTCAAAGGCAGCTTTCCTGAATAGCATTATTTCTGAATTTTCAATTACCGAGAGATATTGATTCCAGCTTAAAGGTCCGGTAGAAGTGACTTCCTGACCATCCTTCATAATCTTTAAAGCATGTCCAACCTGATAAAAACGTCTCTCTTCTTTAGGTGCACCATTGTACAAAGTTGCACCTTCGCCAGTTAATGTTTTTGACAGTGTCTCTGTCAAGTGTCCGTCTGCCAGTTTCCACCAATTATCATATCCGTCTTTTTCCAACAGTATATAGTTTTCAGTCTGGCTCTTGAGCAGATAAGTGGAATCAGCAATAGCTACTACCTTACCACCCTCAACCGTAGCTTCTAATTGAACAAGCGTATGGTAATCATCTGTTGGATTAAGAGAAATACCTTTATGAACAACATTAAATGTCAAGACTGTAGAAAATACAATGAGCAGGGCACCTTTTAAAAACTGGACATATGTAGTGGATGCCATTCCTGCAGTTGCAACTATAAAAATCACTATACTGCCCACCATAAGCACACCTACCCAGTGGGGAAGTCCCAGCAGAGGCTGAACCAATGCACCGGCTCCTACCATCTGGGGAATTAAGTAACACATAGAGACTATCAATGTCGATATTGCAGCCATAAGCTGGATACCCTTATCATTGAACTTCGAATCCAATGCATCGGTAAATGTATATTTACCCAGACGCTTCAGTGGTTCAGCAACCACAAAAAGTGCCACAATCCAACCAGCCAGATAGCCGATAGAATAGAGAAAGCCATCATATCCGGCAGTGGCAATCATGCCACAAATACCCAGAAATGAAGCTGCTGAAAGATAATCACCGGCAAAGGCAATACCGTTTACTCCCCAGTGAATATTGCCGCCTGCTGCAAAATAACTTTTTGCAGATTGTGTACGCTTTCCAAAATAAAATGAGAGTCCTAAAACAAGAACAACAAAGGTAAAGAACATACCTACTGCAAGCCAGGATGCTTCATAAATCATTATTTCCCCTCGCTTTCAGTTTTAGAAAATTCATTTTCTTTCTTGGTACACACGGCATTGTAGACAAGGCCCATTATAATGGCCAGGATAATGAGGCCAAAGCCAAAAACTACAGCCAGATTGAGTCCGAAAAACACACTCTTGGCCATAAGCATTGGTTTTATCGTATTTAAAAAAACAAAACCGGCATAAATAAAACCATAAACAAAAAAGAGCTGCAAGCCAAGTTTCGATTTAAATTCGGCCGCATCGTCACGGCCAAGCTTAACTGTGGGTCCATGATCCATATACTTTCTCCCTCAACAAATTAAATCCCCAAAACGGAGACAAAAAAAAATCCATCCGGCAAATTACATCCCGGATGGATAGTTAAAAAACTTAACGTGTTTAATATACGATTACATTCCGTACATTTCAATGATTTCCTGTTTTGTTTTGCCAAGAATATCATATTTTTTCCCGACTTTAATGAACGCATCCAGAGCCTTGTCCAGATGATGGCGTTCATGACCCGCTGAGATCTGTGTACGAATACGAGCAGCTCCCTTGGGAACCACCGGGAAGAAGAAACCTATGGCATATATACCTTCATCATATAAATCACGAGATACATCCTGGGCAAGCTTGGCATTAAATAACATCACAGGAACAATTGGTGTATCACCCGGCCTGAGCACAAAACCTGCATCAATGAGCCCTTTGCGCCAATAATCGGAATTGGCTTCCAACTTATCTCTGCGTTCTGTTGATTTGGAGAGTATCTCCATCACTTTTAAAACACCGGAGACTACAACAGGTGCTATTGTATTGGAAAAAAGATATGGCCTTGCTTTCTGACGACACATCTCTACCAGCTCTTTACGACCCGAGACACATCCACCTGAAGCACCACCCAAAGCCTTGCCAAATGTAGTTGTGATTATATCAACTTTCCCTAGCACACCGTATTGTTCATGAGTTCCCCGGCCTGTTTTGCCGATAAATCCTGAAGAGTGAGACTCATCAACAAATAACATAGCACCATATTTTTCACAAAGTGCAACCATCTCATCCAGTTTGGCTGTATCACCGTCCATTGAGAAGACACCGTCTGTAATCACAACCTTGTTGCGCTTATTTTCATGTAGTTGCAGTTTTTTCTCAAGATGATCCATGTTGGAGTGTTTGAAAGTATCGTGCATTGCCGAACACAAACGAATACCGTCGATGATAGACGCATGAACCAGACGGTCCGAGATCATCACATCATCTTCACCTAAAATTGCTTCAAATACTCCGGCGTTAGCATCCATACACGATGGAAAAAGGATTGTATCTTCAGTGCCGAGAAACTCACTCATTCTGTTTTCAAGTTCACGGTGAATATCCTGGGTACCACAAATAAAACGCACAGAACTCATTCCGTATCCACGTGTATCCAGACCGTCATGAGCTGCCTGAACAACATCAGGGTGACTGGAGAGGCCAAGATAATTATTGGCACACATATTGATAACTTTTTTCAACTTTGAACCTGTTGGAAACTCAACTTCAATATCAGCCGCTTGAGCAGAATGAATATATCTTTCCTGCTTGAAAATACCCTGATCCTGAATTGCCTTGATATCATTTTTATACTGATCACGCATTGCTACTGGAAATGCCATAAAAGATCTCCTCTCATATAAACAAGAACGTCCCGGACATTAATGTCCGGGACGTATATATGAATCTCTTAAATAAACTCTTTTACAAGGGCGCAAATTTTATTGACTGAGTCAAACGCTTCCGGAGAAGCTTTGTCATCCGGAATGGAGATATTATACTTATTCTCCAGAAAACGCTTCAAAGAAACCATAGAGAATGAATCTACAATACCGCCGGAAATAAGCGGTGAATCCAGTTCCAAAATCTCATCTTCATCTTCAACATACTCTTCTATAACATACTCCATTATAATTTTTTGCATCTCATCCATTATATACTCCTTGTTGATAAGGTTCGGTATACTTACATCTGCCTTTGTTAGCCGGGCAGCGTGTCCTTTAATAAAAACAACAATTTTCCACGGAGTAATCACAGATTTAAAAATTTCTTTTATCTCTGTGCATCTCCGTGTTTTTCCGTGGAAAAAATTCTTTTGTTAATCATCCTCAAGAGTCGAAGTATCACCGATCTCTTCACCCCACTCCTGTGCCTTCAAAAGTCTGCGCATAATCTTGCCTGAACGTGTTTTTGGCAATTTTTCAACATACTCTACATCCTGAGGCATAGCCAGGGGTGATAATTTTTTTCTGATGAAGTTCATGATCTTCAATTCAAGATCTGCATTTGCTTCAAACCCAGGCTTAAGTGTGATAAAGGCCTTTACTACTTCCATATTAACATCATCAGGCTTGGACACTACTGCAGACTCTGCTACAGCTTCATGTTCAAGAAGCGCTGACTCTACTTCGAATGGACTCACCAGATGACCACCTGTATTAATTACATCATCATCGCGTCCGGTAAACCAGAAGTATCCCTCTTTATCAATAGAAGATCTGTCTCCGGGTAGATACCATCCCTTGACAAACTTACTCTGATATGTCTCTTCATTGTCCCAGTATGTACGCATCATTGCAGGCCAGTCGGGTTTAAATGCGATCAGTCCGACTTTACCGGGTTCATTGATCTCTTCAAATGTTTCTATGTCGACAACAGTACCTGTAATGCCTGGGAAAGGCTTGCCCATTGAGCCCGGTTTCACCTTCATTCCGGGGTAGTTACAAATCATCATCGAGCCTGTTTCTGTCTGCCAGTATGTATCATAAAAGGGCATATTGAAAACTTTCTCGGCCCAGATTACTGCTTCTGAGTTCAAGGGCTCTCCAACACTTGCCATGTGCCTTAAGCATGACATATCATACTTTTTAATAACTTCATCACCGGCTTTCATGAGCGAACGAATTGCCGTAGGTGCCGAATACCACATGGAAACACGGTTCTTTTCTATGAAAGAATACCAATTCTCAGCAGAAAAACCTTTATCCAGAACACATTGAGTTATTCCAAGAGACCATGGTCCTATTATGCCGTATGATGTTCCTGTGACCCAGCCGGGATCTGCTGTGCACCAATATATATCATCTTCCTGAAGATCAAGTACCCACTTGGTTGTCAGATATTGGGATATCAGTGAGTAATGAACATGTTTCACACCTTTAGGCTGACCCGTTGTGCCGGAAGTATAATGTAGTACGGATGGAGATTCGGCTTTTGTGGGATGTATATCAAAATCATCAATCCACTCTCTATCGTTCAGAGAAAAGACACTTTCTCTTTCTTTCAGAGGTTTCTTGCCATCATGATCTACAATTATGATATGTTCCAGGTAGGGCATTTTTTCAAGAATCTTGCGTACTTTGCCAACATGTTTGCGCTGTGTCATTATTACTTTTGTCTTGGCATTATCCAGGCGGACATGCAGAGACTCATCCCCGAAAGCAGAAAAAAGTGGCTGGGCAATGGCACCTGTTTTTAAAATACCAACGAAACCCAGGTAGAGTTCGGGGATCTTGTCCATGAAGAGACAGACGCGATCTTCAGCCTCAACGCCTATCTCACGCAGATGGGCTCCAATGGTATTGCTTGCCCGGCGGACTTCATCAAAGGTGTAACGTTTCTCAACTCCCATGGCATTTTCCCATATAAGAGCCAATTTATCGCCTTTACCTTGCTGGCAGATACGATCAGAACAATACCAGCCGATATTAATGACATCGCCTTGAGTGTAGTCCAATTCCTTCTCGGCGATGGACCAATCAAAGTTTTTCACTCTTTCTTCATACGAACCAATATTTATCATAAATCCTCCTTGTTTTTATGATCGATATGAAAATGTCAGAGTATATCTGTTGGTGTTACTTTAATTTTTTCTGAAGATTTTCAAGCATATCTATTGTCATTGACTCCATTGTATATGAAGGTTGCCAATCCCACTCATCTCTTGCAGCGGAATCATCCATACTGTTAGGCCATGATTCTGCTATACTCTGTCGGACCGAATCAATTTTGTAATCCATTGCAAAATCAGGATAGTGGCGACGAATGGCAGAAAGAAAATGTTCTGGAGCAACAGATAAAGAAGTAACATTAAAACAGTTACGATGAATCAACCGTGAGGGATCTGCTTCCATGATATCAATTGCAGCTTTAAGTGCATCCGGCATATACATCATATCCAGATGTGTGCCCTCTTTAAGATAACAAGTATAGCGACCATCTGTAATAGCTTTATAATAGATATCTACAGCATAATCCGTTGTGCCGCCACCGGGCAGTGTTTTATATGAAATAATACCGGGATAACGCACACCGCGCGTATCAACACCAAATCTTTTGTGGTAGTAATCACATAAAAGCTCACCCGCTACTTTTGTAACACCGTACATTGTAGACGGTCGCTGAATTGTGTCCTGAGGAGTCTTGTCCTGAGGAGTGGAAAGTCCAAATGCACCTATAGAACTGGGGAAGAACACGGAACAACCTGTTTCGCGAGCAACCTCCAGAACATAGAAGAGACCATTCATTCCCACATCCCATGCCAGGGCCGTCTTCTCTTCTGCAACCGCAGAAAGCAGAGCTGCGAGATGATATATTGTATCGGCTTTAAAATCCTTGACCATCTTCATTATTGAGTGATGCTGTGTACAGTCTAATATTTCAAACGGACCCGTCTCTCTCAAACTGCCTTGAACTTCTCTAATATCTGTTGCCAACACATTTTCAGATCCATAACGCTCTCTGAGTGCCTGCACCAGCTCTGTTCCTATCTGACCCTGTGAACCTGTAACAATAATACGTTTCATAGATTACCTCAATTGATCAAACTGTTCCAAAATAACAACAGCCGCGGCATATTCCCGGCTGTGTGTCAATGAAAGATGTATTGAATTAATGGATAATGTCTCTGTTTTTGCCTGAGCCTCACCGCTGAGTTTGATAGACGGACGCCCTAATGAATTTCTATTGATCGTGATATCATGCCATGAAATACCATCTCTCAGTCCCGTGCCCAAAGCTTTAAGAAAAGCTTCTTTTGCCGCAAAACGAGCTGCATATCGCTGGGCCTTTACCTTGACATTGGTTGCAGATTCGCAGTAGTCCATTTCACTCTCAGTAAATACCGAGCATGCAAATCGCGGAGTCCGTGTCAGGCTGCGTGCCATGCGCTCCACTTCCAGAATGTCAATACCGGTACCAAAAATCATTTTATAAATCTCATTCGATCATAGTTACAAACAGGACTAACATTTTATAAAATATTTGTCCTGATTTCAAGGGAAAAATGGTACTTTGTTAAATCTAATAAGATGAATTTTTCTATACCCTATAAATAGAATTCCATGTTATTCATCCGGCTTTTTACGAATAATGCGCGTCCAATGAATTTTTCCGTGAGCGGCAGTAAAAACAACCAATATACATCGATCCAGTTCCACTTTTTCACCTCGCCGTGGCACATGACCGAGTCTGGAAAGAATAAGTCCACCCAGAGTCTGGTAATCGCCTGTTGGTAATTCAAGGTTGAAATTCTTATTTAACATATCAATCTCTGCACGAGCATCAATATCCATATGCACTGTCGTCACTTTGCGTATCCACTTTCTCTCTATCCCTGGAGTTTCAATTTCACCGAAGTATTCCTCCAGCAAATCAACAATAGTAACAATCCCGGCAGTACCTCCATATTCATCAATAATTACAGCAAATACAACATTTGCCTGCTGCATCTGGTATAGGCACTGAGCAATTGCCAAAGATTCAGGCATATAGAAAGGTTTTTTAATTAGTTCGGGGATTGTGGATGCTTTGGAGAGTAACAGATCTTTAACATGTATAACACCAACAATATGATCTATATTTTCTTCATAAACCGCAATACGTGAATAACCACACTCCTCAAATTGTGTCATGGCCGCATCACGTGACACTACATTCTCTATGCTTTTTATTTCTGTACGTGGAACCATTGCCTCGCGTACAGGTCGCCGGCCACAATTCAGCCATTTACTTATCAACTCAGAATCAGCTGCATCCATTAAACCGGACTCAACACCCTCACGTAGCAGCAACTCAAGATCCTTACGGGAAAAATATTGTTCAACACTATTTGATTCCATTCCTATTACAGATAATACCTTCCCTGAAACAAAAATGACAAATTTTATTATCGGGTAAAAAAGAACAAATGCAAATTTTAATGGTTGATTTACCAGCATAGCAATAACTGATGCCCTGTCACGGGCTATCGACTTTGGAATTATCTCTCCAAAGACAAGGAGAAAAAGAGAACTTAAAACAATTATTACCGAACCACTGAAGTACTTTTCCAAATATATGGCAATAAGTGTGGATGCTGATACAACGGCTACATTATTCCCAACCAGAATAGTTGTTAAAAATCGTTCAGGTTGTTTCATCAACTTTAATGTGGATTTGGCACCGCGACGGCCTTGCCTTGCCCATGCCTCCAACTTAAAACGACGAGCCGATATATATGCAGTTTCAGAACCGGAAAAAAAGGCGGATAATAGTGTAGCCACAAGAATCAAAATTATCATGGTACTAATTGTATTCCTTCACAATAATTGCAACCTTCCCGGCAGTGGCGTCAACTAATTGACGCTTAAAATCACTCATGCGGGACAGACGGAGGCTTACATCCTGAATAGTCTTTTCACTGTATTCAGAGAGAGTGATACTTCCGGCATGTTTGTCAATGAGATGCATTATCACGCCAGTTAAATCATAGTCATATGCTATACGAACAGTATCATAAATATAACAGATCTTCTTACCGGCTTTATCCAGTACCTCAGATGCACAACCGCCATAGGCCCGTACAAGACCTCCACAACCAAGCTTTGTTCCTCCATAATAGCGCGTTACAACACATGTAATCCCGGTTAATCCTCTGCCGTCAATAGCATCTTGTATTGGCTTGCCTGCTGTTCCGGAAGGTTCTCCGTCATCACTATACCTGAATATTGACTTATCACCCAGGCCTACACGAAAGGCCATACAATTATGTGTGGCATTATAATTTTGTCCTGAAATTTTAGCGATGAATGCTTCCGCCTGCTCCCTTGTCTCTGTCAGCGCTGCATATCCAATGAAGCGCGATCCCTTGATCTTGATTTCATGGATGGCTGAATTTTCAATATTGTAATATTGATCATCTATCTTCACGGAATATCCTTCAATATTTAGGCTCTATGTTACATCGAGTGTGTAACTGAAACCAATAGAAAATAAATTTGCCACTGATTAACACGGATACTCACAGATTTTATAAACAAACGTTTGAATTCTACTTTTTCTTTTCTGCAGATCTACCCACATTATTCGACATAGAGCCAAAATTTTCTTATTGTGCACAACCGGTAATTTTCTATCTGACTATTAACAATCGTCCCAGCTTTTCTGCTCTCATAGTCTCTTCCTCATACCGCGACTCAACAAACACTTTATAAAGATAAACACCATTTCCAGGGGCATCGCCCATAACATCCAGACCATCCCACTGAACCATATTAAAACCTGCCGAACCCTCAACATCTTCGAGAATACGAATCAAACGACCCGCAACCGTATATATCTTTATCTCTACATCTGCATCATAATTCAAACGAAATGTAAAGTGTGTAGATGAAGACATGGGATTGGGATAGTTCAGCAAATCATCTATTCTTATCTTGCCACCCTCAACCACCTCGAAACCCAGCACTGATAATGATGAATTATTAGCATTATCCCATACCTTTACAGAAACCTCATGATGACCCGGAAGAATATCTGTCAACGGATAGATGACACGGCCTGAGAGATAACTACCCTTATCATAATGGAACAGGTCTGTTGCGTCCAGTTCATCTTTTTCATCCAGTGTAATTATAAGTTTATGTCCAATTTCTCCGGTAATGTTCACACCGGTTTTTTCATCATTGGCGGCAACAACAAGCTCCAGGGGAGTAGCCACGGCATCTCCATCAAAAAAAGATGGCCGCCCTGTAAAATATAAGCTTAATTCCGGCCCTTCAATATCCGTTATATTTTCACTGCCAGCCAAAGATAGTTCGTGCTTATAGCCGCAGCCATCTGTAGTATCAGACCAAAAATAACAGGTCAAGCTGCCGGTTGTACCACCATATGTAATATCCTTTGGAACAATAAATGATATCTCAAAGCTGCCGTTAGTTACATCTGATTCTCCGCGAAATATTGCATTACCAGCAAGGTCATAATCAATCTTGCTCCCTGCACCTGTTGTATAAATGCGATCACGCCTGGCATCATGGACTTCAAATGATACATGGCCAGAAAATTCAGACCATAAAACACCATCTCGCTGCACCTCACCCTTGACATTAACAACGCTCAAAGCCTTCAAAGTATCCGGTACCATATCGGTAATCTGAGCCGCATATTTTGGAACGGGCAGGTGCATGGACGGATCACCAAATAGATGATACATCTCATTATTTTGTCTTGACGAGGATACATTGTTTTTTGCAACCTGTAAAGCCTTTCCAAGCGTAAGACCAGAACCGATTTCTGACAATATTGTTTTAGTAAACATTGCATTTAATGCTTCATTGGCAGAGGCATGACAGTCTCTTGATGCTGAAATCAGCGCAATAGCACCTCTTGCCGGAGCATTGATAAGTATTTCAGCAAAGGATTGTTCTTCGATTTGATCATACCTACCAAAAGAGCAGGTCGCAGCATAGATAAATGGAAATCTCTCATTATTTTGTATCAATGGAAAATCAATATCCTTATGAAAGATCAACTCATCGCTCCATAAATTATGATTACCGTGTCCAATATAGTTCAACCACACAGTACCGTCATTTACCTGTTGAATAATTGCCTGATTTACCAAAGGTTTCCTGGAGCCATCACCCGTAACTTCTTTCTCGTGCTCTATTAAATATATTTTGCGAGTTTTAAACCGAGCTGGTATATAAAAATCAGCCAGCCTTTCGGTTGCTCGGGAATGTGTAGTTTCATTACTACTTAATCTACTAAATTCATCGTCCCCAACCAGGGTTATCAAGTTACGCCAACTACCCCATAGCGGTTGAGAGTCAGTGGTAATAATTTTATCAACCACAGCACCAGCCTCTTCAACACTCCTTACCGGAATTCTGCCAATTGCAATATCAAGAATTGTATCATCACCCTGTAGATAGGCGTAAAAATCATCTGTAGCCCTGCCAGTGTTGTTCTTACGTCCATCGTGTTCAAAGGGAGGAATCCAGTTTTTATCCTCATCCGATAGAATATTGCGCACATCAAAATCACCATCACCCATGAGAAGCACATATTCCGGTGCTGTATCCCAATGCAACTGTGAGTAACGAAGAAAATCTCGAATAGCTACCGGATCAACAAGTCCCCATGAGAAATTGTTATAAACATCGGCTATATCAACGACATTGACAGAAATCCCGGAATAGCTTCGCCTGTGATCGGCCAACCGCTGCGCCTCACTCAAAAAATCCGAATGAGCAATTATAACCAATTGTGCACCAATGCTATCCAAGCGTAGATTTAATGGCAATACTTTTTCCAGTTCTGTCGGCTCAAGCACTGCTGTATCATCAAAGGCAATCAAACGACAAGCAGTACCATCTGCATTATCGGACAAAACAGTATATATGGTACCATCAGCCACCACACTCTTTCTACTTATATTCTCCGGATCCGTGACATCCCACACATATGGTTCTGCAGAAAAGCCACTTAATCTACATCTATACAGACCTTTTAGCTGCGGAGTAAAGTATCTTAAATAGTCTGTATCTGTCATCATCTGACGTGTATACTGTACTTCAAACCAGTCCAGATATGCAATGGGGTTTTTAGATGAACCGCTTGTATAAAGATAGTCCATACTAATTGTATATGGTCCCGAACCCGGATCTCCTGCCCAGTTAACTACAGTCTCTGCATCCCTATCTCCACCGGCAACGGCAATAGCAACCTGTTGCCCATTTAGACGACAGTCTAGAGTATGTGTGCCGTCGTTCATACCTGCCATTTTAATCCTGAACCTGTACAGCTCATTTGCTACAGGAAAAGACATGGGCAACTCTAACGTGCGATGCGAAAAACTTGCCCTGAACTCCTGGCCATACCATAAATTACCGGCTTTTGCAGGATTGTTAAGATCATGTTCAACATATGCCAAATCTATGAAACTCTCTATTGTTATGGCATTATTATCCTGGCCGTCAACATCCGTCTCTAATCTTTTACCCACCTGCCCATCGTTGAATACAAGCCAAGCCACACTATGCAGATCATACCTGTGCAGATGGTGACGCAGCATGCCGCCTTCCCAATGTACTCCGGATATGCCGCTGGCATAGAACAATACGGACTCATCCTTTTCCCATTGATTATCGCTATCACCATTGAACTGTATTGGCATCTCCATCAAAGAATCAAGCTTTGTGGTTTCAACCCCTTTTGCCAGTTCTCTTGCTCCATTAAACAATACTTTAACCGTAGAAACGTCAATAGTAGATATATCTACACCCTGATCCTCCAACCACTTGCCCGTAATCGAATATATCCCTTCATTATCAAGAGAAAGTTTGCACCACTCTCCACCGACTGCATGTTTAGCTATTTCAGCCCTCTTACGTTCAATCACAGGCCATGACCTATATTGATCAGCATTTATAACATGGTCAATAAAGACCATGTCTGCCTGAGGTGATCGAGTAACAGGGGCTGCAACTTGAAACCGTACTGTTATTACAGCATCATATGTGACAGCGAGCTCTTTTCGCACAGGATTATAACGCACCGGACAGTACTCAACCCGGAGAAGGCGCACTCCACCCATCTCTACAATATCGTATTCAAACATACTCTCCGGCATCATTGTTGATGATTTATAACTGTCTCCCTCTATAAATACCTCGGGATTCAAAGATGGCCCCTTTAACTCAGGTACAGGCAACAGAGAAACATCTGAAAGAACATCCAACCTACCTGCTGAGACTGTGGCCGTTGCCGTTGCACCGACAGGAAGTGCAAATAATAAAATACGCTTCGGAATCATCGGCTCTCCCGGCTTTCCAGCCGGAGCATAATTATTAAATTTTATCTGTTGGTATCCTTGAATTTTAGAGGCTTCAACTGAAAAATTCTCCAGGGAGATGGCCACACTGCATCCTCTATCGTCCGTTGACAGAAGGTCTGGATCTTTAGATATTGCAGTCTGCCAGAGCATGACGACAAATATATAACAAAGTATCTTTTTCATATTTAGCCCTTTATTTCTCTTATTTCGGAATCACTATTTACGGGATCTATGTGAACTGTAGTATGAGTATTATATATGCAATCTATCTCTAATCCAACAATGGTTCCCAATCTGTGTGCAACCTTAAAAGATAGCCGTTCATCCATGGCAACATGCATTGACATTACCATATTCTGTCCATATTGATGTACAATCAGATCATGCACATCTATTACACCATCAAAGGCCAGGGCTGTCTTTCTCACATCATCCACAAAGTCTTTATCGGGTGATGTACCAAGAAGATCATCTATACCATTACGTATTATCAGCCAGCCCGTCCATACAATCATCAATGAAACACCCAGGCCCATAACACCATCAAGCCAAAGTACACCTAAGCGTTGACCTGCAAATGCAATCAATACCAGGATTGATGAGATAGCGTCTATTCGATGATGCCAAAAATCTGCTTCCAGCGCAGAAGATTTTATCATCTGACTGAGTTCCCTGCTGATGCGGCCTAATCCTTCTTTAATAATAATCGTCAATACAATGATAAACATTACAGGCCATGTAGCTGATATTTCTGTTGGATTTAGGATACGATGTACACCGCTTTTACCCAGTTCTATACCAACATAAATGAGTATCACAGCTACAACAATTGTAGATATTGCCTCCATACGACCATGTCCAAAAGGATGTTTTTCATCAGCGGGTTTTGCAGCTATATGAAATGACCACAAAATCACAACAGATGTGGCAACATCGGAGAGTGTGTGAATTGCATCGGCAATTAAAGATACAGAACCTGTAAATACGGCAATAACGATCTTTACTATACTTAAAACTATATTTACAACAATGCTGGTCCAGCCACCAACAATACCATAGCGGCTCCTGACCTCTTGATCACTTGTATTTTGCCAATTTGGTATAGTTTTTAAAACAAACCACTTTGTAAAGCGTTTCATCTATTAAGCCTACCTTGTTTAAACAAATAATAGTATCTGAAAGTTAGAAAAGGATTAACTAAAAAAAAAGTGAAATGTGCTATAATTAACGATTCTTCCGGTTCTTGGAGAAAAAAGAAAAAGCCTTTAACCACGGAATACACAGAATACACGGAGCCTCCCAGCCCTACCCGAAGATACAAAAAAAAATCAGGACAGGATCACAGAGTTGACGGGATAATTACGTGTATCAAATTAGTCAATGCAAAGTTTTTAAATCCTGTTGATCCAGTTAATCCTGTCCAAAAAACTCTTGCAGATGATGTGTTATAGACCCGTTCATCCCATATCGTCCCCCAGGGGCAATGTATCTCCCGCTGGACTGATAAATCTTTTAACGCTAATTTTAAATGATGATTATCCAATGTCCACATAGCCAATGTCGAATGTCGAAGTAAGAGCTCCCTGGAAATTCGACATTCGCTGTTCTGCTGTTGGATATTCGTTCTATTAAATTTCACATTAAGATCACCGGAATTCAATATATATCGGACATGGCAAACAAAAAGCCGGGACCTGGGGTCCCGGCTTTTATAAATTACATATATTTTCAGATTAAAAAGTAAACAGTGCAACAAACATATTTCGTAAATTCTTGCCATCTGCCAGTTCAGCATACTTGGTAGTCAGATGTTCAACTTCCAACATAAATGTTACATGTTTGGTTACTTTACGGCCAATATTGCCAAAAAACCATTGATTCTGTGACCGCATATTATCGACCAGGTCGTCTTTATTTATTTTTTCCATGCCGCCGCCTACAGTAGCAAACCACTGTGGGTTGAATGTCACCTTTGCCTGAGCCCAGCCACCTTGAGAGCGTATACCGATAATTTCATCACCTGAAACTCTATATCCCTGGAATATACCGCCAAGGAATGAGTTCAAATTCTTTCCAGTAAAACCTTTTCCAGTGAAAGCAACCTTACCAGCTTTAAACCTGCCCTCAACTGCAACGCTATAAGATGTTGTCATGGGATCAACAACAGCTGCATTGACAATTTTCTCCCAACCGATATGACCCATAATAGACACACCGCCTTTTTTGCAGTTATACCAGAAACGACTCATCAGCCAGGGACGACCGGATCTCTCACCATCGCCAACAACATCAAAATCACCTCCGGCAAAAGAATCATACTTAACATTACCGGCAATTGGTCTGTTTATTGAGAAAGCGGCCTTTACTGCTCCTGAACCGACAGTCAGTTTTATTTGTGGAAAACGCATCCATAAATTTCCTTTACCAGCCCCAACCACAAAACTTGTAGTGGAAGGAAAAGGACCTGAAATCAAGGCCCAGTCCTGACCGAAACGCATTGCCATCTTGCCTTTTGACAATTCTACCCATGCATGTCTCAGCCTGGGAATAGGTTGCCTGGCAGCCGTTCCTGAATTTGGAAAACCTCCGGCAAAATCAAACTCTACCAAACCCTTTATCTTGCCACCTTCACCAAAAGTAGGTCCGTCAATACGCATACCAAGGCGCGTATGGCGCGCGTTCATTGTAAAACCCCCATTATCGTCTGTACCCGAAGGTGCAAATAAAAGCCAATCACCTTTGGCTACATAATTTTGATCCAGTATAGTTTCAAACTTCACAAAACCATATGGAGTAAAAGATATACTTGCTTTTTCCTGCGCAAATAATGCGCCTGCTAGTAAAAATACACACAGAAAACG
The DNA here is from genome assembly GCA_023139105.1 of bacterium. GTDB lineage: Bacteria > Zhuqueibacterota > QNDG01 > QNDG01 > JAGLOF01 > JAGLOF01. The sequence continues at coordinate 5,566 of JAGLOF010000121.1, read as the reverse complement.
TCTCATGACACCCTCCTTTAAATATGAATCAACTTTAAACCCCTACATGAAGATACACTTAAAATCCTGAAAACACAACATAAACAAATTGAGATAACTTGCATCTTCTATCTTAAATGTGTATTTTCTTATATGAAAAATTCAATTTTATCTTTATTTCTGTGTTGTGTCACGATCTTTTCGTCATATGCAGATGAAATGACAAATAGTCTTACTTTTGTCAAGAAACCCCTTGGGCCTTACACAAATTTAACAATATTAAAAATAAAGAGACCTACGCTGGGATTAGCTCTCAGTGGCGGAGGTGCAAGAGGATTTGCTCAAATAGGTGTATTACAGGAACTTGAACGCAGAGCAATTCAGGTTGATTATATTTCAGGTACCAGCATCGGAGCCATTATTGGTGGATTATATGCCGTCGGATACTCGGCTACGGAAATTGAATCACTTGCTACCAATTTTAAATGGGATGAAATAATTCGCAAAATGCCACAGAGGCACCAATTATTCATGTCACAGAAAGACAAATCGGAACGACATCTCATAGAACTACATTTCAATAACTTTCGCTTTGTACTACCTTCTGCCTATTCAAATGGACAAGCATTTACTTCAATGCTGACCACATTGATTTTCCAGGCCCCTACTACAGTATATACGGATTTCCGTCATTTACATGTCCCGTTCAATGCCGTTGCTACTGATTTGATCAGCGGCAATATGGTTGTTCTCAAATCCGGCTCACTGGTCGACGCCATGCGCGCCAGCATGGCTATACCACTACTGTTTACACCAATCCAATATAAAAATATGCAGCTGGTTGACGGGGGCCTCACTAACAACCTACCCTGTAAAGAAGTCAGGTCCATGGGCGCAGACCTGGTTTTAGCCGTAGACACATCTTCTCCTCTTCATCATGCAGATGACCTTAAAGCACCATGGATTATAGCAGATCAGGTTACTACAATAATGATGAAGACACAGGTCGATCGCTCACACAAAGAGGCTGACTGGACCATTCTACCCAAGATTGACGATATTACCAATTTGGATTTTGATAAAATTCATCAACTTATACAATTGGGTAGAGAAAGTGCCAATGAAATAATTCCAGCCATAGAGCAAAAGCTTTTTAATCCAATATTTTTAGATGACTATTCAAACAATCAATTTACCATTAATGTTCAGGGGCTACAAAACATATCGATGCAACAATTTAATGCATTGGGAAGACTAACAGATAATGATAACATTACATGGCAAAACATCCACGATGCTCTTGGAAGAGCCGTATCAACGGGATGGTTTAAAGATATTGAGACAACGGTAGATACGACCACCAATACAATTATAATTAACATTACGGAAAATCCTGTTATAAACAAAATATGCTTTTCTGGAAATGAGATAATTTCAGATTCAACTCTCAATTCAATTCTGGCATATCCGGAGAATCCCCTTCTAAACAGCAAGCATTTAAAACCAGGCCTGGATAAAATTATCAAAAATTACCGTACTCAAGGTTATGGACTTGCCTCTTTTGACAGTGTTTATATTAATGGCGACACTCTCAAAATTGATATTTTCGAAGGCATGATACATTCCATTGATCTTCTGGGTATCTATACAACTAAACCTTTTGTGGTTTTTAGAGAAACAACATTGAATAAAGGTAAGTTGTTTAAATCCGATCTTCTAAAACATAGCATTGACAATATTTACAGCACAGGTTATTTTGATGAAGTACGTTTCCAGGTCTCACGCAACCATGCTCAACGTCATCTTTTTTTCAACCTGAAAGAAAAAAATCATGGAATCTTACGGCTTGGATTGCGCTATGATTCGGAACGCCAGATTTCAGGATTCTTTGAACTGGCCAAAGACAACTTGCTTGGCTATGGAATTCAAGGTACTATCAACGCACTTGCGGGCCACAGAGACCTGTCGCTATCTAGTAGCTTTTCTTCCTACAGACTCTATAAATCCTACTTAACATTTTCTTTGAACATGAAAAGTGGAAGACATAGAGAGAACTATTATAAGAATCAAATTTTCGTTGGAGAGTATGATAAATACGAGCAGATTACACAAATATCCATTGGACAACAAATGGGAAGACTTGGTACACTTTCTTTAAGACTGAATGCGTCTGATATTTCTCTACAGAGTATTAGATCAACAATGACACCACATGAAAAAATGCGTTTTATATGCCTTACAATTCGATCCGAAGTTGACACAAGAGATCGTCGTCCCTTTACAAAGAGTGGAATGCATCACTATCTCGAATACGAAACCTCCGGAAGGTGGGCAGGTAGTGAAAACGGCTACACCAGACTTGAATCATTGATCGAACTATATCACTCAACAGAAAAGTACTGGACATTGCATCACAGATTACACTGGGGTACTTCAGATCTCACCACACCTTTTTACAAGCAGTTTAAGCTGGGCGGATTTCAATCATACCCGGCTCTACCTGAAAACGCACTTGTAGGCCGTCGCTTTCTGGCAATGTCAGCAGAGATAAGATGTGACTTGCAATGGCCAAAATGGCTGAAACCTCATCTGTCGTTCAGGGGGGATCTTGCAGGAGCGTGGCTGAGATATGAAGCAATTAAAGCTGAAGATTTTAATCGTGCCCTTACGGCTATGCTTGGAATTGAAACAATTTTTGGACCTTTGTACTTTAGTTATTCACGATCACACAAAGGAAACAATCGTGTTTTTTTGTCTATAGGACACACTTTTTAATGCTTGTGCTTTTTTAACTGCTTGGTGCGGGCTGCATCACGTTGCTTGTTCCACTTCACCCAATCTCTCTTCTCAAGAACATCGTTATCAGAAAACTGCCCCTTGCTTATTACTTTTCCGTTTTTATCCAGCGTCAGCTGTTGCATAGACTTTACAATATATACCCATTCATCTACAGAGACCTCATGTGGACCCTGAATCTGAACAGGACCTCTCACCTGAACCGGTTTTAGACTTTTTGGTTTCAATGTATCATTTTGAGGCGCATTGGTAATATGAACTTCGCCATGATAAACCTTAAGCTGTGTTGTAGAGTCGGCATCCACTTTCATGGATAGTATTGTTCCGGTTATGGCAGCAGCCGCTATCGGTGCAGAAATGTCAAACTCAGTATCCATCTCAATCTCATGAATCTGAGCCCACAGTTCTCCCTCTTCAAGCTTTATCTTTGTCTGTAGCTTTTTTTCTATAGTCTCATCATATAGTTTTACAATATCGATGATAGTTCTCGGAGCCAGGCGTATAATATCCATACTCGCAAGATCCAACTCTGCACGGCTCTGCCGATAAGTACGCACTTTATCTCCCGACAAAATCTGTGTATTCACCGGGGCATCACTCCAAAGAGCTGCTTGAACAGTCTTTCTCTTTACCTGTCCATCCGTAAAAGTAACAATGCCTTTTTTATCATTTTTATCTTTTGCCGTCAGCGTCATGATTACGCCAATTAATATTACGGCCAAAACAATACGACGAAACAGCATTATTGCCCCCCTGCATTTTCCTCTGGATAATATCTACCATAAACCAAATCAACAAGCTTGATAGCCTCACGGGAGAACGGATCTACATCTCTCTTAAATAGTTCATTATCGATTAGAATCTTGGCCACTCTCCAACTCTCGGCATCTTCCAGTTTGTCCATCAAACTATTATAAGCATCTCTATCACCACTGAACAGTTTTTTAATGAAGCTCTTTTCCATTTTATTATCAATCATCGGGCGTAAAACATGTTCTCTTGAAGATCTTGTTTCTGTCTCATTAACCGTATCATTAGGCTGTAAATCATCATCCTGATCCCGACGGATGATTCTCATACTCTTGGGTGCCGCTTGCATTGGCTCTTTTTCAACTGTCGTGGTTTCCACATTTGGAGACAGTGCTTCAGTTACAACTTCAACTTCCGGAACAGGCTCAGCTTCTAATGTAGTCTCAGGCTCAAAGTCAATCTTCATCTCGGAAGCCGTTTCTGCTTTAATCTCAGGTTCAGCATTATCCTGCATAGTCGGGATGATATCAGAGATATCGGTTATCTCCCAATCTGTATCAATATCTGGGCCAGAATCGTCTTTCCCGGTCTCTTCAGGCTCAACAGGTGTAGCAGGAACATGCATGCTCAAAGACTCTGTCTCGCCAGGTGCCTGAATATCGGACGGAAGTGTATTCTTTATGTCCGGATTACTGCCAAATTCATCTTTCAATTCCTGATACCTTCGCAGAGTAACCTGTGTCTCCGCAGAGTTGAAATGATGCTTTCCGAGTCTTATTTCCACATCAAGAGCACGTTCGAAACCCAGCTGTTGCCTATCTGCCAGAAAAGTTTTAATAATTTGACCATCCAGATGAGAAACATCTTCTCCTTTACTTTCAGAGAGATAGTCGGTAAGAACCGTAAATTCACGAACAATCCATTCCACAGAATCGCCAGCCATTAATTCAGCAACAATATCACCTGAGAGAGAAATAAACTGAGACTTCTCCAGAGAAGTAATTCCCTGTTCCCGACACATCCTCAATAATATTTCACCATATGGCAATGTCTTCTTAAACGGTTCGGAAACATCCTCTATCTTTGCTATTGCAAGAGAACTGTTTTCCTGGAATATTAGATTTTTTAAACTCTCAATAGGTTTTACCAAATACTCCACTCGTAGAATCAGTGCTTCTTGTAATAAGGACTCAATCTCCTTCTCATAGAAAGAGGCTGCACCAATCAAGACCGCGCTGGAATGATCTTTAATTGAATTCAATTCCGTTACATCCAAGTCAAAATGCGGAGTTGATTTCAAAGAAAGCGGTGACTCTTTTACCATATAGAGCTCTACCCGATCGCGAAACAATCGCTTTATAAAACCGGGAATTGCAGTATCCGATTCAATTCTTTCAAACCGAACCTTATCTTTTCCCCCTAGAATCCGTTTTTTCAGACTTGTTGCCAAAACGACGGTTTCATTTTCCCACATATCAATTTCCTTATCTACACATCAAATGGTCTGTTGTTGTTTCTCTTTTATATAATAAAAACAACTCTGTGTTGCTTAACACATCATACCTGCCTGCAAAGACTATGCCTCAATACGACAACGAATTCATTCATCCTTTCAAAATCCAATTATCAGCCTGAAATTTTCTTAAACCTCCTATGTGTGTATAAATACTGTGTATTAACATTACAGTATTAAAATCTCAAAATGAAAGAGCCTTTTCGCCTACAACAAAACATGAGCTTTTAAAAACGTTTCAGAATGAGTGGGTATTTTGAAACTCCAATCTTTCAATTTACAACACCACTTATTTATTGATACTTCGTACATATTTGCTACTTTCTGCCCACTTTTAATATTGCGGGTTGTGCAAAGTTATAATTTCAGATATTTTATTTTTTGTTCTAATTGTATGTCATTTGACGAGTTACCTATTAAAATCATGAATTCACCCTCTTCAATAACCCAATTTTTATGATCGGGGTGATAAAAACGAAGCATTTTATTATCGATAGTAAAATGAATCCTTTTTTGCTCACCCGCCTT
>JAGLOF010000120.1 GCA_023139105.1 bacterium | reverse complement strand
AATGTTCCTGCTCTTCTTTCATTTTATAAAAATTTGGGTGTCCCTGTGTCGAAAACAGGCTTTTTGATCATTTTCATTACAATGAAACCAGAAACTTGACAGAATCAATTCACAATTACCATTCTTCGTGTCTCAGATAATACACCTGTTTTCAGGGTGTATATATAAAGACCGCTCATCACATTATTTCCTTTGTTGTCAGTGCCATCCCATACAGCCACATGCTTACCTGCCTGTTTTTTTTCATCTACAAGTTTACACACTTCCCGGCCCATAATGTTGTAGACCGTAAGTGTCACATGGTCTGGTTGAGAAAGTATATAGCCAATGGCTGTCTCCGAATTAAAAGGATTGGGATGATTTTGATGCAACACAATTTGTTCAGAGGCAAGATACAGGCCTGCATCATCTACATCAGTATCAGGCATATTTGTGCCAAGCCAAATATCATCCAACCTCAATTCAGCACGCTTGCCTGATGTGCCGGAAATATGATAATAACGCCATATCAGCTGCACATACGGCTCATCAATCAAATCGGCAAGTAACTGAATAGGGCCGAATTGTTGGGTATGTCCGGCAGTCTCATTTTTTATGTATTCTATAGGATTTCCACTTTCATCAAGTAGATCAGCAAAATCTCCTGATTTACCGATCCTGTACTGAAGCCGTATCGCGTAAATTCGTGAATTCGGTATTACTGTACCTGCTAGAAAAGAGAGATAAAGATTATTAATATTACGGGTATCCAAGGCAAGTACTGCACCACCAAGATCCCGCCCACACCCTGTATTGATAAATGAAAAACCCTCATCATTCAAACCGTTTATTCTTGAGCGTCGTGTATTATTATAGGGGTATCCTGTAGTAAGTGTATCTTCTGCAATGTAATCATTATGTGGAATAGAATATAAATAATTCAAAGGATAACTTAATCCGGGATCAGTAGTGTCTGATTGCCAAAATTTTGTATTTGGCGGATAAGAACAGTCCGGTTCATCAGCCAACCAATTATTTAGGCAATATTCCGAATCAGCAACAATAAATGGTTCAGGATCCAGGACTTGGAAGCTGTTGGGAGCACCCGGCGTGCCCCCGCCAAGGCTAAGCTGCCAGCTCTGTGGAAGGCCGTTATCCAGTTCCGGTGAGATAAGAGCCAGTGAACCGAAATACTGATCCGTTATCTCCGGCCAGGGCTGTTCATTTTTATAATCAACTTCATCGGCGGTCACGCCTTCTGGTATTAAAAGAACCAGCCGTTCACCAGAGCTGGAGAATCCAAAATCCAGCGGGCCAAGCACAGGTATATCCGGATGCACAGCACGGAACGCGGCTGTATCCCTGGCTATAACCAAAAATCCTTCCGGCAAAAGCACAATGTTTTCCGGAATTTGATACGCATTATTATTGCCACTGTCATGAACGTTCCAACCTGAAAGATCAACGGCTTCATCACCACGATTATACAATTCTACCCAGTCGCCGGATGATGAAGAGAAATAAAATATTTCATTGATCACTATGGATTCCGGTACTATAACAGGTTCAAATACAGCTTGCAGCATACAGTTACCTGAAGGTATGATGGTGATTTCAGCCTGCTGAGGCAGTTCGGGATCAGTCCAGCCGGTAAATATATACCCCTGTTTTGACGTCGCCCGAATTTTCAATGGAATATCTTTATAATAGATACCTGTCCACGGGTAAGGATCTCCGGCTACTCCGGGAGTTGAAGGTATTATATCAATTGTATTAACATGGATAAATCCTGCTTCACTATCAGATACATCAACCGTTAATATAATGTCACTACCCAGCCTTAAGAGCTTACGAATATGATAACGCTGATATTCAGGCCGCTTATCAGCATAATCGATCATAACATCAACATTTTTATACCATCCAGCCAATGAATTATCCCACTTAGGTTTTCCATACCGTTTTAAATGCTCCAACATCTCCGGTTCTATACCATGTTTCAATTCATTTATTATATTTTTGACTCGAGAAGGCATGAAAGTCGTATTCATTAAATCGGCAAAACGAATAATAAAGTCTTTTTTAAAAAAAGGACAATAGGCTAACAATTTGCTAAGAAAATCTGAATTCATGTATGCATTTTCAAATGTATCATCCATATAATCATAGTACATACCAAACGCTGCATCAACGTCAAACATCATCCATCGCCACCTGCCATCATGCCCATATGGAGCTTCAGGTTCATATTGATCTGTTCTCGTTCTCCAATAGAGAATATTTTTTGTTGGCCAATCCTTATTCCCTATATATATTTCTGATATATGATAATCTATATAATTAACTATGTCTATTTTTGTCTTAATATATTCATAACTTTGGACTGATGTCAAATCAGAGTTGCCTATAAAATTTCTGATAGATTCATAATGAGAATTATCTCCTTCCACTACTTCTGCGGTAACTCTATCTAGTAAATCAATATTATCCTCTCCCACGCCATATACTCGTGACAGGTAGTATTTATCATATCTCTCCCTGATATTGTGAATACCCCAATATTCTCCATTAAGATAGAGTATTGAAGGTTGATATTTCTGTGTGTCAAAACTGAGATGAGAAACTATTTTTTGCAATGCAGCATCTCTGAAATGAGTAGTGTTCATATCATTTCCAGAATTTCTCAAAATGATCCGTTTAAAACTACTAGTGTGTATCTCCGGAAAGAAGGGATAATCAAACGTTGATTTACCATATTCGCTTCTTGCATATAATCTTAAAGATTTTATTTTGTTTCGTCTACTCAAGCCACCATGTAATCTCAAACCAATATTTTGTTGCAATGATACTCTATTGGAATTTTTCTCAAAAAGTTCAAAATGTGCTAAACATTCGGTTTCAGGCCCCCGCTTCATATAATTTGCAGGTGCGGCACCACCATGAAAAGCATCCGGATTTGCTTTTCTCCACACATCAAACAACTCCCCTGCAACATAAATACCAGTATCATAATTAAACAATAGATCTTCTTGTATGCCGATAGAAATTACCGGCAATGAATGAGGGTTTATCCCTTGATTATTTACAAAATAGCTATTAGTAGATGTCTGACTGGGCTTTACTCCCTGTTTTATTGCTATTGCTTTAATTATTATTCCTTTCCGTACAGGTGAAGAAGGAAAATAATAATTTGGATCAGATTCGCTGGTTGTGCATATATGCGTCAGATCATCAGCTTCGCTTGAGCGATTATAAATTAAAATAGGTTCATTATAGACAAAAGATTCATATGAATTATATCTAAGACGTAAAGCTGCATTGTAATCGTTTGGATATTCAGGCCTATAGGTATAGTACTTTTTCCCAAAATTTTCAGGGTCTGGTTCCGAGCCATCCAGAGAATAAATAAAGGTAACATCAGGATCGGGGTGGCTGAGTATCAATTCAAACGCTTCTGCATAAAAACCAGCAGGAGCAGAAAATATCGGTGGCCCCAAAAATTCAGAATAATCTTCTTTTCTATTTTCTGCACCGGGCGTGGAAGTGCTTGTATATACAAATTCTCCGTCATAGCAGGCATATGAAACATCAGTACACTGTTGGGGGTAGGCCGGATCAAATACTGTAGCGGGAATTCCATGAGGATTAAATAAAGCAAAATATTCACCGGATTTACTCAACTTGAAATTGGTATGTAAATCTCCGGTCAGGCCTGTCCGATCCTTGCCGGAAGCAAAAACAATTATATAAGAATCCGATTGAATTGTGATGTCAGGGAATACCCACAGCCGGGAATCATTCTCTTTATCGGTTAATGACCAATCACTAAGGTTCACTGTAGTTGAAGAAGGGTTATATATCTCAATCCAGTCCGAAAAGTCTCCATCTTCATCGGAAATTATCTGCTTGTTAGAAGCCATGAACTCATTAATTCGCACTGACTGGGAAAAAAGGGGGAAAGACAATGTCAGCAACATCAACCAAGATCCAAGTACTCTTGTAAAGTTTAAAACAATATTCATACACCACCATTATTTAAGTAAAAAGCATATAATATTCATAAAGTTTAAAATTGAAACTAAAACATACCCGCAGCATAGAGTAATTACAACTAATAACTAAAAGTTAAACATAGATAAGTTAAGATAATATACATGTTTTAAAAAGTCAAGCACCGCTTACTTGTAACTTAAAAGAATCTGAAAGGAAAGTTAAAAAAAATGGAGTCCGAAAACAGGACTCCATTCAATATAGACTATGTTATCTTAAAAACGAATTACATTTCCAACACCCAATGGCACATAATTTTCACCAAATGCCTCTTTAAATAATTCAATCTGAACATTACCTGTGCAATGCGTAGCTCCACATTTCTTCACACCCATATCTTTCATTTTTTGAATAATTACTGCCATATCCGCATCTGTCTTTTGCATTAAATGGAAGCCGCCGAATACCATATATATATATTTGTCAAAAGTTTGTTTAATTATTTCAAGCATATCTGCAATACCGGGATGAGAGCATCCGGTAATGACAACCAGGCCCTTTTTAGTATCCAATACCAGGCAGTGTTCTTTTATTGCATCACCCATTTCTCCGGAAGTATATATTCCGTCACATATCTTTATTGGCTCTTTAGACGTTACAGGCTGTGCACCGGCCGAAGCCACACGGCTTACAAAAGAGTAGGAAAATGAATGAGGCATAAGTACGGGAATACCACTCTTACGTTTAAGAAAATTGAACAATCCACCGGTATGATCTCCATGCTCATGGCTGAGGACAGCAATATCAACCTTATCAGATTTCAGTTTCATTGCATCGAAGTTCTTAAGAAAGAGATCTGGACTGGTACCTGTATCAAAAAGGATTGTCTTTTCAGCTCCTTCAATGAGCAGGGAGAATCCCCAGTCAGCTTCCATTCCTTCAACATGAACAAAGTTATCATAAATAACTGAAACTGAAATCTCATTATCAAGAGACTTTCCAAGTGTCACAAATGGCGGAAAAGCTGTCCTGGCATCAGTCTGTTTATTATTCTTTTTTGCTCCATTAGCTGTGAGCAATTCTGCAACAGGCGCATGCCTGCGTTCTATTGCCAAATCCAGCGGTGACAGATTAGCCCCATCAATTATTTGCAGGTCTGCACCAGCTTCAATCAATGTCTTTACCAATTCAATATGGCCACCATGTACCGCTGCATGTAGCAATGTGCCACCTTGCTGGGTGACACTATTAACTGACGTTCCGTTTTCCAGAAAAATATTTATTAATTGAGCATTTCCTAAACCCGCAGCCATGAACAAAGGTGATATGCCATCTTGATTTAACTTCATAGCATCAGCACCATTTTTTAAAAGAGCTGCTACCTGTACTGCCTGTCTTCTGAATACAGCATTATGTAGCGGTACAAAGCCAAAGCGTCCTGAAAGATTTACATCCAGCCCGGCATGCACCAGATAATCAATTACATCCGAATGTCCATGCATTGCCGCAACATGCAGGTAATTGCCCCATTTGTCCTGATTTCCTATTATTTCCACTCCACATTCTACAATTTTTTTCATTACACTAATACGCCCGCCGGCAATAGCCCAAGCAAAAACCGTGGAGCCATTGCTGTCTTTGACGTTGAGATCAGCGCCTTTATTCACTAACCAATCGATTGAACTTTGCTCCCCGGCCCATGCAGCAAAATGGATAGCTTGTCCGCCGCTTTGTGCATCTGTTTCAGTAAGTACACCAGTATTAAGATGATAAAGGCTGTCCATGGTGGAAATTTTGCCCTCTGCCGCAGCCTTGTGTATAGATTGCGCCTGTAGAATTGATGTTGCCAATATCAACATCGTCAGTATTTTATATCTGATTATCATGTCATTGCTCCAAAATTTAATATCAATTATAGAATTATTGCAGTATAACAAGAAATATGATTAGAATCAATATCTTATCGGCAAATGGCATAATTGAACGCTACGAGGTATAATAAATATTATCATCACATTCTGAACCGATAACTGGCCTTAAAGAAAAGGCTCCGGGATAAATGAGAATATTTACCATAGGTAGCATCAGGCATAAACTGATTATTCTGCCACTTTAAATCATTTTTAAAAAAACAGAACTATTCAGCATATTATAGCGTACATGATGGGTACAAAAAAAATCAAATGGGAATTCGAATGAACAAAATACTATTCATTATCAGCCTTCTACTGCTATCATTAAATACATATGCGCAAAATCAGAATTCAACGAACACTAAATCTGCCTCAGTTCATGGCATCTGGGTATTCCCTGATTCGATGGACGTACACTTTCCCATACTTTTTTTACACTCTGACAATACTTTTGAATTAGATAATTATGCAGACGAGCATGAAAAGGGAGACAGTAGTATATTTGGAACCTGGCAAAAAACACCCAATGCAATAACGCTAACATTTGAGGAGTGTATGTGTTGTCAGTTTTCAGGGGGCGATATTGTACAAATGGATTTCTTTGCGGCCGATTCCACAGGGCTGGATGTTACTTTCTGGAAGAAACGGGTACTGTTAAAACCGTGGATTAAAGACAAATAGCAAAAACTAAAGTACAAATAACAAATTACAAATTACAAATAGCAAATAGCAAATAGCAAAATACAGAGAACAAAGAGTAAGTGCCAAATTATAAATAAATTTTGCTTCCAAACTCCCTTTCCTTCTTCTTCACCATGATCTGCATCAATACATCTTTTGAACAATCTCAGCAATTGGAATATCAGCAGGAGTCAGAAGGTATTCCTGAAGCCTGTCAATTGATATCCATTGAACTCTGTCATGAACTGATAAGATAAATTCATCACTAAATATTTCAGTCTCCATGGCAATTAGCCTTATTGTTCCAGTGGAGTAAACATAGTTACTCTCAGCTATTATTCTGCCGGCTTTGCACTTTATTCCAAGTTCCTCAAAAATCTCTCTCTCCAGACAAGCTTGTGGAGTTTCACCGTCTTCTATCTTGCCTCCGGGAAACTCCCAATAGCCCTCATTACTCTGTCCCGATCTTCTTCTGGCAAGCAGAACACTACTATTTCTGAATATCACTGCACATGTTACAATTTTCATTACATTACTTTCAATTCTGAATAAAAACATTGATTTTAACTAAAAATACATGCTATTACACCACCAACTCTCTCATTTTCCCCAGCTCCCCATCCCGCCTGTGATAGCCTGTCTCGCCAATCAGCCGTTCTGCTTCCTTGAAGTGTGCTTTGAAACGGGCCTGCATCTGCTGTGTTGTCAAGCACAGGGTCTCGCCATTCTCAATGATTTCAAATCCTGAAACAGAATTACTTGTTTGTGCATTGATAGTACGACATGCCTCCAGATGATAATCCGTAAGAAACAACCTCATCTGCCCATACTCTGCAATTTCACGAGCTTCGTCAAGGTCAGCCCAGCATTTTGCGAAATTAAGTTGATGTCTGTAAAGAGTTGCGCGGGCAAGTAATCCACGAGGTAAATCATCCTGCTGACCTGCTTCCCGTAAACCATTAACAGCATGGAGTAAGTATTTTTCTGCTTCAGCATAATTACCCAAATGCATTAGAGCTTTGCCTATCGTGAGTTTGGCGTGAGCGATATCCAAGAGCCAATTGTTTCTTTCAGCAATTTCAAGTGCTGTTCGTGCCCTATCCACTACCTCCTGATATTTCCCCAGGGATAAAAGTAAATCACAGTACCAAAAACCCCGTAAAGAATCGAGATATGTATATCCGGGCTGTCTCTTTGTCTGTATATTCTCAGCTTCCATAAACAAAGTTTCAGCAAGCTTGGTCTCTCCTGCCTGAAACAAAGCATCTGCATGAGTTACACGCTTACTTCCCATCAGAAAACCATCCCCGCTGCGGTCGGCGAAAATCACACATTGCTTACCATATTCTTGGGCAGATACTACGTCACCAAGCGTGAGATACACTCCGCTGAGGTTGGAGGCAGCTATTGCAGCATTTTTCCATAATTCATCTTTGATTCGCATTTCAAGCTCTGCTTTCATTGGCTGAATAGCTTCAGAAAGCCTACACACGGCACGGAGGGCAAAGCCGGCCCAGCTTAAGGTTACTGCTTTATCAGCATCTGTCAAGTCTGAAGCAGGTTTATCCCATAGTGTTTCAAAAAAACCGGATAAATAGTAAAGGTCTGCTCCGATTGCGCCAAGTTTATGAATGTTATAATATTTATTTCCCCTTTTAATTCTATTCCAATAAACATCATGCAATGCCTCCTGATGTTTACCTGCCAGACACCCATGCATCACTGCTGCAAAAAGCGGTTCCATCTCTTCAAGGGTATCGGGTAATTCCTTTTCAGGCAAGCGTTTGTAATATTCATACAATCGCGCATGCGCCTCTTTCCATGCAGCGGGAAGTTGTTCTTGCAATATTTGGCCAAAGTGTTCACGGATTAGCGGGTGGCAGTCCAGGGTGCTGGGGCGGTGTTTGTTCTCCCCGGCTAATAGATTCTCGTTTCGTAACGTGTTAATAGCTTGTAAAAAAGTTGCCTTGCCCTTGTTACAAAGTTTCTCCGTTAAATTTTCTATAACTGGCTGAGCTATTATTATCTCAATGGCTTCAATATCTGCCGGTCGGTCAAAAAACCCTAACAATTTTAACAGGTCGCCTTCAGATGTACCTTCATAACGTTTTGACAAAGCATCAATTACCCGGCGCGGGTGTTTCCCCTTATTTACGGGAATGTCCAGATCTGAAATTTTTAACGCTTCTGAGATGAGGTTTCCTTTGAGATTGTGCAAGTAAACGGGTAAAAGTTTGATAGCCAGTGCATGATAGCCAAACTCCTTTACAGCGGCCTCAAGTTCATGGTCGCTTCCATTTACACCTCCAACCCGCAGCAACGCTCTGCCGGCATTTGCGGATAATTTCTCCAAACTTAGCTGCTCTACGCCTTGCTTGTATTTGGATATATCTCGTACACCTTCCCGTGAGGTAATAATACAAAGCCCGTTATTGTTCCTGGCAAGAGAGCGCAAAAGTGCAGCCAGTCCCTGGTCTTTTATTTTACCCTTTTCAAATTGGTGTGATGACTGCAGGGGTTCCATGCCGTCAAGTATAAGAAGGGTTTTCTTTTGCCTTATAAGCTCTGCCAGTCTTTCTCCTTTATCCCACGCCGAACCTTTTGTAGGATCAGAATCACCAAACCAGCTAAGAGCTTCGGAAATAAATGTATCAGCCGATGAGACTTTCTCAGAGGTCCCCTGACTGTAAAATGACCATGCAAATACCTGCTCGGCGTCTTTATAGTAATCCTCCTCCATATATTCAAGCCATTTATTTATTAAAGTAGATTTTCCAACACCGCCCCAGGCAATAAAACTGATAATGTTTACGACATCGGATTTCCATGCATCATCCAGCTGAGTCAACTCTTTTTCGCGGCCAAAGAGTGTGCTGCCTGTTTGGGGCAGACGATATATGTCAATTTTTTCGGGGACTGCCCATTTTATTGTTGCAGCAGGTAGATTGTAAGCAAGATCATTTATTTTCTTAAGAATTAAATCAGAAACCTCGGCAAATGCCACAGACCAGTCATCTTTAAAATCTTTGATGATTGACTTCCCATCACGGGGAAGCATTTGACTTTCTTTTAACCATCTGAATGCCTTCCAGGCACATGGGCTTATCAAGATAGGAATGAACAGCATGTTATTTTCCTGTTCGCGGTTTAAGAGATAGGGAATTTCTTCTTTTACACAAAATTCGGAAGCAAGATAATTCTCACTGATCAGACACACGGCAACCGTAGCCTGGGACATGGCCTCTTCAAACTTTGGATACCATTTATCACCGCCGTCAATATCTCTGTCATCCCAGACAACAATTTGTTCAGCCATTTGAAGGGCATCAAGTTGGGGCTTGAGCCTATCTTTCCAGATCTCGTCTTTAAGGCTGTATGAAATGTACACAAGTGGTTTGTCTGTTTTGATGGTAGGTTCAACATGTCTTTTCACTTGAGGAAACCCTTTTATACAGCCTTCAAGTTGTAAAAGGGCTTGATAATCCTTTAGAACACGCAAATCAATTAACGAGTTATTAGATACATTCCATGGGAGTTTTGGTATTTTTTTTACAGATTTTAACAAAACGGGAATTACACGAAAAGATGAATCATCTTCATACTTTTCCATCGACAACTGTAATTGAAAGTTAGATTTAGGCCACATGCTATCTTTTCCTATAAATACTACGCAACTATTAGAATTATCAATCGCTTGTTTTATCGAAGTATTTATAGATGTATTCGGCTCCAGGTTCCATTCATCCAACCAAAGGTTTAGCTCATATTCCTTTAATAAATCATCACATAATCGCGCAACTTCATTATAATCAGACTTATCATAAACAATAAAAGCATCATATATTTCTTTAGCAGACTTTCTTTCAAATATGTTAATAATTTTTGATCGTTCTTTATCAGTTGGAGCGACAACTTTTCCTATTTCACCTACTGTCAAATAAGATACTAATCGCTGAATTGGTGCCAGCAAGGATAATTCATCATCGCCTCTTTCTTTAAAAACAGCAAGAATCTCCTCAAATGCAAAATAGGGGATGTGTGGTATCTGTATTCCACCCCAATATGTTTCTTTTTTTGTTTTAGAAAAATCATTTAAAAAATGATTGAATTTATTCTTAGTTAAAATTATTGAAGTATCAAGTTTGTCTTTTTCACTGAGTTCAACTCTGGTAAGTACAGGCCATATTCTTCTTTTTCCAGGATACAGGTCTGATCTTTCTGCCCACTGCTTAAAGATTGAATTTGCTACAGCACTAGCACCTTCTATACTTTGAGTATTAGGTGTAAAACAAACAACTAAAATATCTGGCATTTGCAAAGTACAAATACCCGAAGTATCGCTTATTCCTGTTCGACTGTCGATTAATATATAATCAAATTGCTTTTTTAGTTCTTCACGAGCTTCTTTTAAAAACTTACCCCCACCTAATCGATCATAGAAATTATCCCAATTAAATGAATTCACTTTTCGAGAATAGTGCTTATCCTGTTTACCTGCTCCAAGAAATTTGATACTTCCATTCTGGAAATATTCCCATCTAACTGCGATAGCACCTCGTGCAAGATTCACTTCTTTTTGGTACCAATTATTCTGGTCTTTCTCAACATCCTTGCTACTTGGTGAAAGTGCTTTATTTTCATAATCTCGTAAAAGATCAATAAGTCCAGGAGTATGATAAAGATCTTTATCTAGGAGAAAAGGATGAAAATAACGATGAAGACCAGGTGCTTCAAGATCCCAATCTATGACAAGTACATGTTTGCCATTGCTCGCCAGAATCCATGCGATGTTAGCAAGCAGCATAGTTCTCCCTGTTCCACCTTTGTATGAATAAAAAGTAATTATTTTACCATCTTTTTTAGTATTCATAACCTATCCCCTCCCTGGTCCACTTATTTCAGGCCGTTCTATAATTATATCAGATCGAACACAACCATACACTTTTGCCTTCTCAACAAGAAGACCACGGATTTTTTCAACAGCATTTTTAATTGTATCTGATAGGTCTGCGAATGATTCAATTTGTATATTTATGGTTTGAGGCTTTAGGTTCATTGTATTAAAAATCGCCTTTTCAAGTATTTCTTTCAGTTTATCCCCTTTACTTTCAAAATCAATATTTTGAACATTCCATGGAATCATAATTGAACAGTTTAGAAAATTATATTTATCATATTGCTCAAGAAAATCCTTAATTTCTTCGATTTCTTTCATCGACCAAAGGTCCAAAATAATAACCACCAGATTATTTTGTTTTTCTGAAGTGTTAAGCAGTTCAAAAAGATCTTCGGATAACGGAAGGAAATCAGATGTATAGCCATTCTCAGAAACGACTCGCTGACTAAATGCTGCAACGCGATCAGAATCATTGGGAGAATATGGCCTCCAATCTAATGGGGTATCTCCATAAGCTTCCAGATGTTGGCATTTCCCTTCAAGCTCAGGTTTCGTTCCAACAAGAAAGACAAATCTAACATGTTTTAGACCAAATGTAGAATTTAAACTAATTTGGGAACTTTCAGCAATTGCTAAAGACTTAAATGCATTTTGCACTTTATTAAAATCAGGCAAATCCGTTGCAGGATTTAAATGAAAATTCTTACAACACTCCACCACCCTATCAGCAAGTATACGAACGACATCTACGCGAGTATTATCATCCTTCATCACAAGACTTTGCATTCCCTCATTAAAATATTTATCTGGGCATCCGTCGAGTTCGTATTGAATTCCTTCAGCACTGGGATGCACTTTAAACGTATTTGTAAATGGCAGCCAAAGTATGGGAATTATTAGAGGTGGCAGTTTATTCATATTTGAGCCAAACTGACATTTTATCCGGGATTGAAAAAAAGTCCATTCTTTCCCGCAATAATCGCTACTAAAAAATTGAGGGGAATAAAGAGCAAGAAAGATACGTGTTTTTGACAAAGCACTTCCAAGCTCTCCACGCCATCTATCACCTGGGGCAAGACTCCGTTTATCACAAAAGCCTATTTGATCAACCGCCTCATCTAACCTTTGCTTAACTGCTTTTTCAAGTTCAACGTAAAAACTATCCAAGTATGGACTTTTATCTACATGTGAATAACTAAAGAAAAAAATACTCATAGATTGCTCCTTGTAGGCATATAGAATAATCCGTTTTCTCAAACTTCATTATGATTTCAATTCATAAATTTTCGCTCAAGGTTGTTAATCTATAATCATAAATACCAGTGGCTTACACATTGCTTTTATCCTTAAGAACTTTTGGGCTTTAACGAATCAGGAATAATTGATTTACTCTTTTTGCTTAGTTCAACCATCCAGGCTCTATTTTCAATTGAAATTACATTCTCACACGCAATAATAAAATCTTCCCTGGCTTCATCTGATTTATTAGATATTTCCCAGGCAGCACCAAGCCATTCCAGCTTTTGTGCTGTTGATTGATATGTGATTGAAAGATAATTGAAACGTCCGGCATAAAGATATGCTGTAATCGCTGTTGTTATTGTTCCCAGAACAGCAACCCAACCAGCATTAATGGTGATGTTGAATAAGCTAAATCCACCTATCACACCTATTAGTACAGCGCAAAAACTTAATATATGCTTGCATTTAATCCATTTGTTTATTTTTCTAATATTTTTAACAGCCTTTGGAGAATAAAAATCTATCTGATCCTGAACTCTCTCTGTTATATAATTATCAACCGACATTGGCATAATGATTATTTTGTTCTCATCCTTTTTTTTCTCTTTATCTGAACGCTCATCTACTATTATTGGGCTAATTTTCTCCTCAAGTTCTTTAGATTTGTCCAGAAGGAGTTGGCGGGCATTTGTTGAGTTATATGGCTGTGTATTTGTTGCATACAAATAAATTTCTGATTTAAACGCTTCTGCTGCTGAACGTGCAACTATCCATGCTTTTTCTAATTCAGGATTTATAACATCTTTAGTAAAATAACCGGCAAGTCCTATAAACAGCGCACTTAATATTCCAAACACTTTTGTTGCACTTCCTTCTGCGTACATAACTTTATATTGAAGGCTTAATGTTCCCATTATCGCGCCAAAAATTGTCAGTAATAACACCGTAAATCTAAACTTCACAATTTTGCTTTTAATTTTACGTGAAATACCGGCATATTTTTTGTATTGATTCCATGTATATTTCAAAGAAGCATCTACTAATTCACTCATAATTTTATCCTATAAAAAAAATAGTTTTTTATCAACCGGTTTCAACAAATGGCTTTAACTATTACTACACTCCACCCTCTCTCATTTCCCCCAGCTCCCCATCCCGCCGGTGATAGCCTGTCTCCTCAATCAGCCGTTCTGCTTCTTTGAAGTGTGCTTTGAACCGGGCCTGCATCTCCTGTGTTGTCAAGCGCAGGGTCTCGCCATTCTCAATGATTTCAAATCCTGAAACCGAATTACTTATTTGTACAGTTATAGTACGGCAAGCCTCCAGATGATAATCCGTTAAATGCAGCCTCATCTGCCCATACTCAGCAATTTCGCGAGCTTCATCAAGGTCAGTCCAGCATTTTGCGAAATTCATTTGAAGCCTATAAAATGTTGCACTGGCAAGTAATGCCCATGGCAATCTATGTTGAGTTCCTGCTTCCCGCAAACCATTAACAGCATGGTTCAGATTTTTTTCTGCATCAGCGTAATTGCCCAAATGCATTAAAGCTTTGCCTATCGTGAGTTTGGCGAGAGCGATATCCAAGAGCCAATTGTTCCTTTCTGCAATTTCAAGTACTGTTCGTGCCCTATCAACTACCTCCTGATATTTCCCCAGGGACACCAGCAAATCACAGTACCGAAAACCCAGCAAAGAATAGAGATATGGATATCCAGGCTGTCTCTTTTCCTGCATATTCTCAGCTTCAATAAACAACGTTTCAGACAGCTTGGTCTCTCCTCCCTGAAACAAAGCATCTGCATGAGTTGTGCGCTTACTTTCCATGTGAAAACCATCCTCGCTGCGGTCAGCGAAAATCACACATTGCTTACCATATTCTTGGGCAGATACCACGTCACCAAGCGTGAGATACAGTTCGCTGAGGTTGGAGGCTGAACCTGCAGCATATGCCCAATCTTTATTATTTGAATACATTTCCAGCCCGGCTTTCAGTGGCTCAGCAGCTTCGGAAAGCCTACCCACGGCGCGGAGAGCAAAGCCGGCCCAGCTTAGAACCACAGCTTTTCGATGTTCTGTTAGTTCTGTTGCAGGTTTATCCCATAACGTTTCAAAAAATCCAGATAAACAGGAAAGGTCTGCTCCGAATGCGCCGAGTTTATGATTAATAAATGCTTCGTCACCTCTACAAATTCTTTTCCAATAAATATCATATTCTGCTTCATTATATAATCCTGCCTGGCACCCATGCATCACTGCTGCAAACAAAGGCTCCATCTCTTCAAGGGTATCGGGTAATTCTTTTTTTGGCAAGTGTTTGTAGTATTCGTATAATCGTTCATGCGCCTCTTTCCATGCATAGGGAAGTTGTTTTTGTAATGTTTCACCAAAGTGTTCGCGTATTAGCGGGTGGCAGTCCAGAGTATCGGGTTCACCATCATCTGTTTCAGCAATAAGGCTCTGTTCGCGTAAATGAATAATTGCATTCTGCCAGTTACGGAGAGATAAATTCTGCAGCCTTTCTGTAAGCCCTTTAATTGCCGGTTCTTTTTTCAGGATATCAATGGCTTCTTTTTTTGCCGGTCTGTCAAACAGGCCCAGGAGATTTAAAATATCCAATTCAGCCTTGTTATTTTCAGCAAACCATTTTTCATAAGATTCCATAACACGCCGTGCATGCCCACCGTTTTTTTCTTCATAAGCCAGCCGGGGTATTTCAAATCGTTGTTTAATATCGCCATTATGATAGGCTTTTAAATAACCGCCAACCAAGTGCAATGCCAGGGCATGGCCTTTAAACTCACGGGATATTTTAATCAGTTCTGAATCTTTGCCTTTTAAGTTATAACTTTTTAATACTGCCATGCCCGCCTTGTCTGAAAGTTGTTCAAGATCCTGGGTGAGGCTCAACCTACCTTCTGTTGCTTGTATGTCTTTAATATTACAGCGTGATGTGATAATGCATACGCCGTTCATGTTTCTGGCCAGGTTCTTCAATAAAGCTTTCATGGTCTCATCTTTCAGAAATCCATGCATCTCTCCGGGCGGGTGTTGCAGCGGTTCAAGTCCATCCAGTATAAGCAGTGTTTTTTGTGCGGAAATAATTTCAGCCAGCAGTCTGCCCCGTTCATGCTGTGATTTGGGAATCTCCCCGCTGTAATCAAACCATTTAAAAGCGTCATTAATAAATATGTCAGCCGAAGCCTGTCCCTTTTGTGTTGTCCCCTGGGAGTAAAACGACCAGCCGTAAACCTTTTCCGCCCCTCTGTAGCCCACTTTTTCCATGTTATTAAGCCAGGCGTTCACAAGCGCACTTTTACCAACACCTCCCCAGGCAATGAAGCTGAGTATTTTAGTGTGAGAATTTTCCCAGGCTGTATCGAGGATTTCAAGTTCTTTCTCACGGCCAAAAACATCAGGGTTGGTATTAGGGAGTTTGTAGGTATCTATTTTAAATTGCTTTTCAGGCTCTGGTGCCGGCACTGTTCCTTTTAAAGCGTTTTCAATGGTTTGCATCAGCACCACATGCTGCTTTCCAATCAGTTCATACATTGAAAGGATTACAGAATTCACAAACTCCTGATCTTTTTTTAGCTCCTGAAATAGCGTATTAACAAAAATATTCACATCATCCTGGACTTCTTTTTTGTGCAACAGGCGTTGAAAAACAGGAATAAAAATCTCTCGCTGTGGCAGTGTACCATTTGAAAGATTTTCAATAACTTGTGTTATTACAGGGTCAGTGAGTATGGATAACAGGAATCGTCGTTTTATTGATTTGTTGGCAGGTGCAATTTTTTTCAAAGCTGATTCAAAACTTTTATCTATATCGGTTTGAAAGAATTTTTCAAAGTAGCCTTCTAAATCGCTGTCCTGAACATATTTTTCAAGTATTGCACCTGCTGTTTTTTCCGGTAGTCGCTTTAAATAGTCTGTCAGGCCACATTTCTGAGCTAATTGAAAAATAGTCGTTAGTACTGCCAGAATTCCAATATCCATATCGTCCTCACGGTGGATTGAAGTTCAATACAATTTAAGGTCAAATTAATAAGACATTTGATAATTCACTCTTCATCTTTATGACTGTAACTGATAAATACTGTAGGCGTGCTCATCTTTTAATCCTTTTTCTTATTACAGGAAACAACTGTAGCTGCTACTTCGCAAAACGAAAAGAATTAATGAGAAAATTTAAAAAATTTATAGGAAGTTTAAATTATCAAAAAATAAATTGAAAATCAAGGAAAATATGTTTCCATGTTGTTTTAAGCGGGTATACGCTAAGGGACTAAAATCAACCTGGATCACAGGATAAAAAACAAAGATCAAGAGAATGTTCTTTATCCTGTAGATCCAGTTAATCTTGTCAAAAAATTCTTTTTATCGTAAAAAACAGCAACCACATTGCCATTAATTTTATTTCAGCTCATCCGGCTTCAATTTCTCAATCACTTTAGCATCCACCCAATAGATATTCTTTTTTGCTGAATAAAAAAGATATTTCCCATCAGGAGTCAATGCGGCCAGACTGCCATAGACTTCTGTTTCCGGCCGGGTTGGTTTAGGCTCTGTCCAGCGGCCATCTCCCTTGTGGAAACTGATATAAACCTCATGGCCGCCATTGATAGACTCAGGCAAACCCCAACGAATAAAAAGAATATAACTTCCATCCGGTGAAACAAAGGAATTGCCTTCACTGTAAATTGAATTGACATCTTCCAATGGTTTTGCTTCCATAAATTCACCATCCACATACTGAGAACAATATATATCAACTTCACCTTTACCACCTGGCCGCCAAGAAGGAAAATACATAGTACCATCTTTAGTGAAAGAAGGCTGTGTCTCTCCTTGAGGTGAGTTTATATTAGGTCCGGCATTGATGGGTTCAGACCAACCTTCACCCTCACGCTGCACATACCAGATGTCATAACCTTCATCCTCCTCCCATGTAGAAGGAAAATCCGAACAAAAATAGAGTCTATTTCCATCAGGAGAGAAAGCTATATCTACTACATTGTATCCATTGGCTATATCTAATTGCTCCGGCTTGGTCCAGACGCCGTCAATCATTCGGGTATGCATCATACAGTAATCATACTGTCCCTGTAATTTTTCATCTGGTGTGCTTGCCGATATTACATAGTAAAACTCATCTCCTTTGGATGAGAAGATAGAGTTAATTTCATAGTACTCTTCTGTTGAGATAAATCCCGGTGCAAAGACTTCCGGCGTCATTCCCGGCGGCTTCTGACCCATGTATGGTCCTTTTAATTCAAGTACCCCATCTTTTTGCCCGCAGCCAATCAACATTATCATTAATAAAAAAATCAAGTGTATTAAATATCTCATCCTTTTCATAGTATCCTCACTTATTCATAATTTTCGATAGATCCCAACACCAGGTGTTGGAATACATTGGTCAAAGTTCTTCAATAAAGCTTGTGCTCACCCAATAAATATTCCCCCAGCCATTGAGAATGGCGTCCTGAATCTCAACTAGCTCAGCATAACTATACTTCTTATCTTTGATGTCATTCTCTTTATAGCTTTTAACTCTACTGGTAAAAAAGAGATATTTACCATCCGGTGAGAGCTGAGGCCAGCTGTTGCCGGTGCCGATGGTATTTATCTTCTCACCGAGATTAATTGCCGGTCCCCAGGAGTCATCAATCTGACGAAAGCTGATATATAAATCCTGAAAGGTGTATCCGCCTGGTCGCCTGGATACAAAAATCACAAATTTTTCATTGGGATCAACCGTTGGGCTGTGATTGGGATAGGGATCATCACAGATGAAATTGACATGGGCACCCAGGCTCTCATAGGGTTGATACTTACCATCTGCTAATCTGGAACGAACAATCCCTCGCCCCTTTGGCATGGAATAAAGCGGCCCTGAGAGATAAAGATTCCCGTTGCGGGTCTCATGCACTTCATTGATATGCCGCCCCGGTTTATCGGAATTATTCAAATTGATCAAGCGGGGTGTGTCCCAGTCATTGCCGATCTTTTCAACAATCCAACCGCCGCCTTCATCTGAGTAGAGATAAAGCCGTTTTCCATCAGGAGAGATAGAATTGATATGAGTGTAATTAGAAAAATTAAATGGAGCCAGTTCCGGTGACGTCCACAGACCATTCTCCTGTCTCATATGCATAATCACTACAATCCTGGGCTCCCGGCCTTCATTGATGGCCCTGGACCAGAAGAGTTCATTGCCGTCCGGTGTAAAGACTGCACCACTATGTTCCCAAAAGGGACTGGAGACTACGTCCGGTGCAAAAAGCTCAGGTACAGTTCCTGGTGGCGTTTGGCCAAGATAGGGACCTTTGAGCACAGTGTCTCCCTCTTGTTTCCGGCATCCCCCCAATATAGCAATGAGCAATATTGCACTGAAACCAATCGACTTTAAAGATGACATTATATTTCCCTCTTCAATTACTTCTCAAATTCTAGTGCCAGCTTGTATTGCCCGGGCCGATCTCTCCCGCTGTCAACAATAATATAATAATTCCCCACGTTTAATTGGCGGGCAATCCGGGTCTTTCCCTGAGCTATCACATCCTGTGCTTCATTATTTTTATTCTTTTCCAACGATTTCAGCAGATAGACGGCATTATCAACACCTTGAATGTTCTCTTTGTCAATACTGATAATCACATTTCCAGACCTTTTCAAATCAAGCTGATAGATAAATTCAGGCCCCTGTTCATTACCTACACTCTCAATATCATATCTGTCAAATTCCATAGAGACCACATCCCGGGTATTGCCTTCATGCTGAAATGGGAAATGATTAGAATCGATGGAATAAGGATTCTCTGCACTGCCCTGCGGATCGTCCACTTCTTCAATTCCATTGTATCTGATGGCAGAATATCCGTCCTGAGATAACGCCATCCATGACATTTCTCTGAAGCCGGCACCGCTGGAGCGGGAATCCATAATCATTACTTTTCCGTTACGGGTCTCATAGACAAATAGTATGATATGATAAGCGTTCATAAAGGCATCGCCTTTTCTCAGCATATCTGTCTTTCCTATAATAAAATCCACACCGGAGATCGGATGACTGATTTCATGCATCTGCCGGGGGACTTGCGGTGCATTGGGATAGGTTAATGTATATTTATGTTCCAGATGCCAGGCCCGGGAGATCAGCCCGGTGCAGGAGATGCCGGAGACGCTGTCCATAGGATACACTTGGTAATCAACATATCCTCCTGTACCTGTCCCCTTGCCCTGTTTCATATCTTCCAGGAAGGTCTCTACATCATCCCAGCCACCCCATTTATAACCAACTCCAGTACGGTTCCCCACCGGATATTCACTGAGAAACCGGCTGCTCTCCCCTCTACCCTTTTGATTCCGTTCTCCCATATACCACTTCACCCGTGCATATTCATCTGCAGTCAGAATAACTTGACTCCGGGTAATACGAGGACCGTCACTCTGGCTGCTTTGGCCATGGGCAGATAATACAGCTACTATTAAACTGAAGCCAATAACAACATTGTATTTCTTCAGGGGATTCATCATTCGGATCTCCACTATTTTGTAAAGATATGTGCCAGTAAAATATGTTGATTCATGATAAATTGTCTCATGGCAATTCCTTTAATCGATTGGATGAGATTTCAATTCTTCAATCACTTTGGCGTCCACCCAGTAAATATCCATATTCCCCCGCCTATTGCTAGAGAAGAACAAGAACTTCCCATCAAGTGAAATACTGGGACATGTATCCAAATCAGGAGAGTTAATCTGCTCCCCCAAATTCATCGGTTCCGTCCATTCATCTTTCTGATTCCTGAAAGTGACATAAAGATCACCACTTCCAAAACCATCGTCCGAGTGTCTCGTGAAAATCAAGTAACTTTCATCTGCTGCAATAAAACTATTGTACTGAATTTTTACTGCATTGAGTGTTGCATCCAGCTCTTCAGGTTGTCCGAATACTCCTTCTTTGTAGTCAACCCGATACAGTGTAGCGATATCTTCGCGTGTATAATACATTTTCCCGGTACGGCTGAATGTGGTATGACAGGTCCGCTGAAAAGGTGCACCAAGTAATTGTGGTTCACTCCACCCACTGCCTGTTTGCTGTGTAAACCAGGTCTCCCAGTGTTCAGGCTCACTTTCTATTGTGGCTGGTCGGTTTGAATTAAAATAGAGAGTACTCCCTTCAGGCGACAGGAAGGCTTCCAGTTCACCATGAGGGGTAGAGAATGATGCAGGCTCCGGAATTGACCATCCGTCATTCTGCCATTCACTGATCATAATATCATAATTATAATCATCCTTCTTATCAGTCTTTGTACGGGCAAAAAACATCTGTTGTCCATCCGGCGAGAAAGACATATCCCTGTCATTAAATTCATCTGTAGAGATCAATCCCGGAGCAAAAAGCTCCGGTATCATGCCGGGTAGAGTATTCCCCGGATAGATGATCTGCGCTGTGTCGCCGGCATTTTGTGTATTGCATCCGGCTGCAAGCAGAATGAGGATTATCAATAATAACCCCCAATTAGAATACTTGTTCATCTTGATTTTCCTCTCTCCTATTAAGTGGCACCTTCACTATTGATCATCCTTTAATATAGCGACCAAATTATAAGGAAAATATAGGAAATTATTTATGCTGTTGTGATAAGTGACGCTATTGTGTGTTAAGTTGATTATTAGGCGGGATCAGCATAAAAGGCATAAATAAATAGTCAAACATCTTCAGAGTACTAATGTAGGCAAATCAATTGACATCTTCCTCTGAGAATACAAATTCCATCGTCTACAAATACTCTATATTTTTTATTTTTCGAAATTCGAAACATATTGACGATCCGATCGTAATCTTATATGTTCCGAATTTCGAAACTAGTCTGGAGTGTACATGAAATTACTAACACGAGCTGAAGAATATGTATTATTGGCTGTCTGGCGCCTGAAGGGCAAAGGCTACACATTGATCATTCAGGATGAAATAGAACTCATTGCCGGTGAAAAATGGTCTTTGGGAACCATCTATGCACCTTTGGAACGGCTTGAGAAACGGGGATACATTGTCTCTAACCTAACCAAGGCAGTTGCTGAACGGGGCGGCCGGCAGAAACGGATCTACCAACTGACCGGTGACGGTCATAAAGCCCTGGTACATATGAAATCTGTTCATGAATCATTCTGGGCTGATCTTCCCCACAGCCTGGGCGAGCAACTCATCTGACAACAGGATCATCTATGGGACTTCAATATCCATTACGGCTATTCTTTCAACTCAGTGCCCTGTTATTCCGAATTTTCAGGATTGACCGACGGGAAGAGATGCTTATCGATTTGGAAGATCGCTTTGAAATGCTGGCTGATAAATCAGGAACGATAACAGCATCGTTATGGCTGGCCGGCCAGATCGGTCATATCCTGTATGGACATATAATAAATACAATTTTCTGGAGTGGTGTAATGTTTAAAAATTATCTTCTTATTGCAATCCGTAACACAGCAAAACAGAAATTATACGCTCTCATTACCCTATCCGGGCTTATCTGTGGTTTGGCCATCTTCATTCTGATGAGTCTGCTGAGTCAGGAGATGAAGCATTACGATCAATTTCATGAACAGAGCCATCGTATTTACACATTGGTTCAGGTAATCCCCGACGGTATGAATGGAGAACAGCACTCTGCCATGACTCCTGGTCCGTTGGCTCTGTCATTACCAACAGAAATCCCTGAAATTGAAATGGCCGTCCGTTATCTGCCTGCAGGTCAGACTATTGTCCAATATGCAGATAAAATCTTCTATGAAAGTTCCATACGTTTTGTTGATGAGTCCTTTCTTCAAATGTTCAGCTTCAAGATGACGGCAGGTGATAGAAATCTTGCCCTTAAAACTCCCTATTCAGTAGTGATATCAACGGCAATGGCAAAAAAATATTTTGGAATAAGTAATCCCATCGGCAAGGTACTGACCTTGAACAACAAGACTAATGTGACCATTACCGGTGTATTGAGTAAGATCCCCGGCAATTCCAGTCTTAACTTTAATTTTCTGGTATCCATGAAAACAGCTGAATCCATGATTCCTGACCTGGATAGCTGGACAACGCGAAACCAGGCTGCTTTTGTCATGCTTCAGGAAGGGGTTTCAGCTCAACAGATTGACGCCAAACTAGCCAATTACCTGGAACAATACATACCCAAATCACAGGATGCACCCACGCGGCTCTATCTGTTTCCACTTCATCGTTTCTTCCTGGACTCTGAGCATATTATCAACTGCTGGAATAATGGAAATATTAGTTTTACAGTAATGCATGTCCTTTCCTTTCTGGCCTTGCTCATTGCCTGCATCAATTATATGAACCTGTCAACAGCCCGCTTTATCAAACGTGCCAATGAAGTGGGACTGCGGAAGGTAGTTGGTGCCACACGCCGCCAATTGATTCTGCAATTTCTTGGAGAGTCCATGATAATGGCCTTAATTGCTCTTCCCCTGGCAGTTCTTTTATTTCAATTGATAAAACCAGTCTATATACAATTTATTGACGGCACATTTGATGGCAGTCTCATGAAATCGCCTATTATTCTACTAAAGGTTCTTATCACCGCCTGCATGACAGGCCTGATCTCAGGACTTTACCCGGCAATCTATCTGTCATCCTTTACTCCTATCAAGATTTTGCAGGGCAAGTTGGTGAGAAGCCGTAAAGGCGGTCGCATCAGAAAGGTTTTGGTGGTTATTCAGTTCTTCTTCTCCATTCTGATTGTAGTACTAACACTGGTTAGTTTTAAACAATTACGTCACAATATCAAGGTAGATCTGGGATTCAACCGGCAAAAAATTCTCGCCATTAACCTCTCTGCTGAATCTATGGACAAGCTGGAACTACTGCGAAGAGAAATCAGCCGGCACAGTAATGTAGCCTCTATTACAGCAGCCTCCGGCCTCCCGGTCGGATGGGATCCGCAGCAGGAGATAATTCCTGAGGGACAGGGTCAGGATCAGGCTATGAAGACAAACCTCTACAGAGTGGATTATGGATTTACTGAGATGCTTGAAATCCCCCTCATCTCAGGTGAATACTTTTCAAAAGAACATTCAATTACTAATGGAATAATAATTAATAAAACGGCTGCTGAACAATTGGGCTGGGAAGAGCCTCTGGGCCACACCTTATCCATTGAAGGAGTGCCCTATATAATTCAAGGTATATGTGCCGACTATCATTTTCGCAATATTGCCTTTGAAAGAATCATGCCTTCAATTTTCAAACTGGATGCTGAACAGTACAATCACCTTTTGATAAAATATAGGAATGAAGAAGGCAAAAGCGGACTGCTGGAACATATGGAAAAATCATGGAATAGTCTAATGCCAGATCTTCCCTTTGAATCAATTGATCTGAATGAATTTTGGCTTGATATCAATATCAGAGGTGACAAAACAGTTCAGTTTGCAGGTAGTCTGGGATTCATTACCATCCTTCTCTCCTGTCTTGGCCTTTTCGGCCTTACGGCTTACAGTATTGAAAGACGGATAAAAGAGATTGGTATACGTAAAGTTCTTGGGGCTGCTGAATCCGGTGTGGTGATGATGCTGAGTCGTGAGTTTCTGGTACTGGTAGGTATTGCCAATATCATTGCTTTGCCAATCGCTTATATACTAATCCATCGTACAATTCATTTTATCTTCTCGTATCCGGTAAATATGGGACTCG
Organism: bacterium; assembly: GCA_023139105.1. Lineage (GTDB taxonomy): Bacteria > Zhuqueibacterota > QNDG01 > QNDG01 > JAGLOF01 > JAGLOF01. The sequence continues at coordinate 1,982 of JAGLOF010000120.1, read as the reverse complement.
GTCCATTTATTCTGGCTGCGGCTGTTACATTGACCATAGCTTTTGGCACAGTGGCCTCATTAGCATTCAAAGCAGCCCGCATGAACTCTTCACAAGCACTGCGGTATGAGTAATACTTTTTATTCATCATCAACGCAATCTTAATTCACTCAATCCACGGGAGGCCTGATGCCTCCTGTGGATTAAGTCTCTAACTCATCGTAACAATATCATCTTCCTTGTCTGTATAAAACGCTGTTTACCTGATTCTGCGTTGATCCTATAAAAATAAACTCCGCTGGCAACATAGTTTCCACGGGCATCTTTGCCATCCCACATTTTTGTAAAACTGCCTGCTTCTTGTTGATCATTTGCTATTACACGTATTGCATGCCCCTGAAGATTGTAGATAGTAACAGTTACCAAGGCAGGTAGCGGCAGTTGATACCGGATCTCGGTCTCCGGATTAAAGGGATTGGGATAGTTCTGCAATAAAGTAAACTTACTTATTATTGCATCTTCCTCTTTTTTAACACTGGTTGTACTGACTAACAGATTACCAAGGATATATTCAACATTTGATCGAAGCTGTTCGTGGTTATATCGATAAGGTCTGCCGCTTAAAAATACAATCTGACCACCATCACTTCGGAATGTACCACCCGACTCCGGTCTATACCAGACACCTAATCCACGATCAACTCCAAAAGATGATGTTTCTTTAAAAAGTAGCTCACACCCAGCTTTATTAATATTGATATTAAATACAGAGTTATTGGTTTGCGAACCCGTCAGCCCAATATCAACCAATCCAGGATATACTGCAATACAATCTTGAATTTCAATGTACGCTTCTTCCTCCCATTGAATACCCAGATACCTCCTAATATCACCATTTATAAAATCATTCCCGCGCCGTGTCATAAGAAGTAAATTACCACCCGATTCAAGGTAATGCAAAACATTAGTTTCTTCCCATATTTCAAGATCACCTTGATATCCATTACCGACCCAAATGACAGTTGAAAACTGGTTCATAATATAATCGGGTATCACGCCACGTCCCAAAGGTTCCGGCAATGTGGAAGGATAGCCTCCTTCCGGCACAGTTTCAAAACAGTCCCAGAATGAGATAGTAGAATCACCCCAGAATACATGGTTTTCATATGCATCGATAATTTCATCGCCGTAGTAGAATGATACGCCATTTACCAGCAGAATCCCCCCTTCAAATCGATCAGCTCTGACATTTTGAATATTGGGTGTCGGCAAACTCATATACTGCCAATCATCACCACCATCTTCACTCCTGCCATATGATACATCTGCACTTTGAGCATTAAATTCTATCTGATCAATGAAAACAAAATTATCATCAATTTTTTGTACAAGTCCCACTGCTTCACCATTGCCATCTAATTGAAAATTACAATGCAGTATCCCTTCATTTCTGTTTTCATCGGCCCACAACAGAAGATAACCGTGTGGTTGTATAGTTGTAGAATCAGGCTCAGTCATGGGAATCTGGTACTTGTCAGGATTGGATAAATCATCTGTTATATAGAGACCTCCTACATTTATCGGAGAATCACTGTTATTGTAGAGCTCAATCCAGTCATCATATTCATCGTTATCATCTTTTATAGTTATAGCGTTGACAGCCATGAACTCATTGATATACAGATGTGCAATCAGCGATTCGGCATTGACCGCTCCCGGTGTACCACCCTGGTTCAAGCTGGCTCGCCAGTTTCCGTAATAAAGGTTTTCCAGAGACGGGGAACGCAGTTCAAGAGATGGGCCCATTCCATCGGGTGAGGATACCCAGCCGTCTTCATTACTGTAGTTTACATAGTCGATTAACTGTCCCTGATCATCTTCAAGTTGAATATGATCCCAAATATTTGATAATGTACCATCTGCCCATTGAAACACCTGAAAACCCTGTCCGCTGTATGATCCTTCATTTTTAGCTACAATTATATATTCACCAGCATTGATAC